>JACQUF010000034.1 GCA_016210435.1 Chloroflexota bacterium | reverse complement strand
GCTTCGTGCCCTTCATCAACTCTTTGACCGCCCGGTATGAGCGAGTCATGAATCCGCGGAGCTCCTCGTTGACCCGGGCTTCATTCCAGCGGAACTCCTGGATGTTCTGCGCCCATTCGAAGTAGGAGACGATCACGCCCCCGGCGTTGGCGAGAATGTCGGGGACAACCACGACTCCGCGCTCGTTCAGGATCTGGTCCGCCTCATAGGTCACCGGGGCGTTCGCGCCTTCGACGACGATCTTCGCCTTGATCTTGCGAGCGTTTGCGCTGTGGATCACGCTCTCGATCGCGGCCGGGATCAGGATCTCGCACTTGAGTGCGAGCAGTTCATCGTTCGTCACGGATTCTGTCCCGGGGAACCCTGCCACGGTTCCATGCGCGCGGTAAAACTCCCTGGCCTTTCCGATATCGATCCCTCTGGGGTTGTACACGCCGCCCTTGACGTCGCTCACCGCCACTACCTTCGCGCCGTCGACGGATATGCACTGTGCCGCCCACGATCCGACCTGGCCGAAGCCCTGGATCGCGACCCTTGCGTTGGTGATATCGATGCCGCTATCGCGCGCAGCCAGCACGCCAACCAGCGCGGCGCCTCGGCCGGGGGCTGCCTCGCGCCCGAAGGAGCCACCGAGTTCGACCGGTTTGCCGGTCACGATCCCGGGCGTGTAGCCGTGGATGGCGCCGTAAGCGTCCATCATCCACGCCATCGTCTGCGAGTTCGTGCCCAGGTCCGGCGCAGGAATGTCGCGGTTGACGCCGATCACGTGGCTGATCTGGTTGGTGTACCGCCTCGTCAGCCGGTTCAGCTCGGATGTCGACAGCGCCTTTGGGTCGACGAGATCCCCGCCCTTCGCACCGCCGAACGGGATCTCTGCCAGGGCAGACTTCCAGGTCATGAGCATTGCTAGCGCACGGGTATGTTCAAGGTCCGCATCGGGGTGGTATCGCACCCCGCCCTTGTACGGACCCCGCGCGGCATTGTGCTGAACGCGGTAACCCGTGAACACGCTGAACGCGCCGTCGTCCCTTCGCACCGGCACCGCGACCGTCAGCTCTCGCCACGGGTGGAGCAGCAGCGCCCGCATGTCATCTTTCATACTCAGCGCCGAGACGGCTTGCTCGAAATAGGCGATGGCGCTGTCGAGCATGGACTTGTCGGAGGAGGGTGTCATCGTGCCACAGCCACACACAAACCTTGACTCACGTAGCAGCCCGCCCATAGACTTAGTGGGTTGGGGCAGGTACCGAACCACTAATGACCGACTACGCAATAGTCCGAACCGGCGGCAAACAGTATCGCGTCAGGCCGGGGGACACCCTGGAAGTAGAAAAACTCGACGGCAACGTCGGCGATTCGGTCACGCTTGGCGATGTCCTCCTCGCCTCGCTGGATGGCAAGGTAGCTGTCGGCACGCCCACCATCCCCAGGTTTGCCGTGATCGCGGAGATCGCGGGGCAGGGGAAGGGCGAAAAGGTCACGATTTTCAAATACAAAGCGAAGACCCGGTACCGCAGGAAGCGGGGGCATCGCCAGAACACTACGACCCTGCTCGTGAAGAGCGTTGGGGCGGCCCCGGCGGCAGCTCGCCTGAGGACGACCCGGTCCCGGAAGAAGGCAGAGGCGTAAATGGCACACAAGAAGGGTGGCGGCACCTCTCGAAACGGTCGCAACAGTCCAGGCCAGCGCCTCGGCATCAAGCGGTTCGCTGGCGAGACCGTCAGCGCGGGCACGATCCTCGTCCGCCAGCGGGGGACGCCATTCCAGCCAGGACGCAATGTCGGCCTCGGCAAGGACCACACACTGTTCGCCCTTGTCGATGGGACCGTTACGTTCGAGCCCTCCGGCAAAGATCGCCGGCGTATCAGCGTCCAACCTGTCGAAGTTGCCCTGGCAGGCAAGTAGGCCCTGGAGCGAGATATGAAGGCCGGCATCCACCCCGAATACCACCCCAGCGCCGAGATCGCGTGCACATCCTGTGGCACGCGGTACGAAGCTGTGGGTTCTACCCTGAGCGAGTTCAAGCTGACGATCTGTGCAAAGTGCCACCCGTACTACACGGGCGAGCAGAAGATCGTCGACACCGAAGGCCGCGTAGAGCGTTTCGTGCGCCGCTACAAGATGGCCGAGCCTAAGAAGTCCTAGTTCGCAGAACCGGGACCTCTTGGTGGCCAGGGAATTCCATTACGGCGGTCAGGCCGTAATCGAAGGCGTCATGATCCGCGGCCGGACCCGGGCCGCGCTTGCGGTCCGCCGTCCGGACCGCGCAATCGAGACGAAGGTCATCCAGATCCCATCATGGGGCACCGGGCAGGTGCGGAAGATCCCCCTCGTCCGCGGCGTTTCGGTATTCCTTGAAACCCTCGTCGTCGGCATGCAGGCATTGACGCTGTCCGCCTCCATCTCGAGCGACGAAGGGGATCGGCCGGGCCAGCAACTTTCCCCGGTGGCTATCGCCCTTACGATCGCCCTTGCGATCGGCCTTGGGATCGTCCTATTCTTTCTGCTGCCGCTGTTCGTCTCGAAGTGGGCCGAAACTGCAGGGTTGGGTGCATTCGCCGCGAACGTGGTCGAGGGCGTCGTTCGCCTCGCCGCGTTCATCGGCTACATCTATCTGATCGGCCGGTTGAAGGACGTCCAGCGGGTCCTCTCGTACCACGCCGCGGAACACATGGCCGTATCTGCCCACGAAGCCGGGGCGTCCCTGGATGTCGCGAGTGTCAGGCGCTACCCGCGTGCGCATCCGCGCTGCGGCACGGCGTTCCTCCTGACCGTGATGCTCGTATCGGTCGTCGTTTTCATGTTCATCCCCAGGGAACCGCTGCCCCTGGTAGTCTCATCGCGGATATTCCTTGTCCCGCTGATCGCCGCGATCAGCTACGAAATCATCCGCTTTGCAGGAAAGCATCCGGGCAGCAAGTGGGTGCGTGTGATCACGTCTCCCAACTTGATGCTCCAGGAACTGACCACTCGTCCTCCCACAGACGATCAGATTGAGGTAGCGATCAGCGCTCTGAATTGCGCGATCGACCAGGACCGCGCTGAGGCCCCGGCAGGCGCTGCCGAAGCAGCGGTTACGGCGAGTAACGACTAAGGAGACGAGGAGGCCTTGCTGACCCGCCTTTCGGCCAGCGTCTTCCAGACCCTGTCTGGCGAAACCCCGGCGGCGGCGAGCAGCACG
>JACQUF010000265.1 GCA_016210435.1 Chloroflexota bacterium | reverse complement strand
GGGCGGCCCCGCCCACTTCTTCGTGCGTGATGTTCCTGCGGAGGGGCGCCCGGACGGCAAACGCGTGCCGCATGTCGTTGAATCCCGGAATTGACCTGGCCGCAAGCGTCGCCAGGGGTCCGGCAGAAATGGCGTTCACCCTTACCCTGGCGGGTCCGAACTCGCTCGCGAGCTGCCGCACTTCATTCTCGAGAGCCGCCTTTGCGGTACCCATGACGTTGTAACCGGGGAATACGCGCTGCGAAGCCTCGAACGTCATCGTCACCACTGAGCCGCCGCGCTCCGCCATCAGAGGAGCCGCGAACCGCACGACCGGGATGAGCGAGTAGGCGCTCGCCTCGAGCGCAATCCTGAATCCATCCCGCGTAGTGGTCGAAAACGGCCCGCCAAGGTCCTCATGCAGAGCGAACGCGACGCTGTGGATGACGAGGTCGATCGGCCCCCATCGCTTCCTGATTTCTTCGTAGACGTTCGCGACCTGTTGATCGTCTGTTGCGTCGCACTGGAGCAGCAACGGCCCGGGAAGGCTGGATACGGTCTTTTCAACGCTCTCCTTGAGCCGGTCGTTGAGATAGGTGAACGCGAGCTCTGCTCCGGCGCCGGCCAGCGCCTCGGCAATCGCCCAGGCGATCGAGCGCTGGTTGGCGACTCCGAAGACGACCCCTTTCTTGCCGGCCAGGTCGATCGAACGCATTCCGTGTGCACTTCCTCTGTTGCGCTGGCTTCCGCGCAGCGTCGCCGCTGACGCTCGGAGACAAATTGCGTTGTTGTGTACGAAATGGTCGGGCTGGGGGTAACGATAGCACGGCGAAATCCGTGATCTGGCCGATGCGAGCGTCGGAACGGCGCATGCTAGACTCACGGGCCGGGTGGCGAAGCTCGCCGCTCGCTCGAACAGGGGCATTCGGATGATCTGGATTAGGCGCTTTTTAGCCGTATTAATTGGGGTTGTCTTACTGCTCGTCCTCGTCGCCGCAACCGCGCTGCGGACCTTCGACCGGGCGACTGATCCCAAATTCGTGAAGGCCGAGCTCGTCAAGGTCGACGCGTACGGGTTCCTCTACGACGACCTGCTCGACTCCGCAGCTGACGAGGTTGTCGGCGACAGGCTGGGAGCGCTCCCGGGCGGTCTTGCGGAATTCACTTTCGCAGACCCCGAACAGGCCAAAGCGGCCATCATTGGGGCCATCAAGGAAACCTTCCCACCGGAGTACACGCAAGAACAGGTCGAGGGGGCACTCGACGAGTTGCTCCCGTATCTCAGGGGCGAGTCACAATCATTTGCGGTTCGTCCCGAACTCGACGACCGCGCCCGGGCCGCCGTGCCGGCCATAACAAAGGCGATCGATGAACTCGACCTGGCAACCCAGGTCATCGATCGCGCAGTCGGCCCGAACCTGGAACAGGCACTACAGCAGTTCTCCCTGGGCGGCGCCAAGATCAACGTGACTCCCCAGAGGGTCCGAGAGATCGCACACCGGATCGCGCCGGAAGAGTGGGTCAACCAGCAGATCGGCAACGCATTGACCGAGATCGTGGCCTGGCTCACATCAGATCAGGACAGTTTCACGATCCGCGTCCAGCTTGCCGACCGCGTTCCGGCGGCCCGCCAGGAGATCGAAACGCTGCTGCGCGAAGCAGAGTTCACCGACTTCCTGTTCGATTCGGTTGTGAAGCCACGCCTCCAGCAGGCCATCGGCAGCGTGGCGGCGCTCTCTCACGGAATCAATATCACTGATGCCGAGATGACCGCGGCCCTTGAAAAGGCCGCTCCCAGGGAATGGGTGGACCAGCAGCTCAGCGGCATCATCGATGTTCTGGCCGCGTACATCGCCGGTTCGAGCGACCGGTTGTCGTTCGCCGTGCCGCTCGCGGACCGCAGAGAGGCAACCATCGCGGGCCTGTCAGGCCTGGCGGAGACCAAGCTTCGCCAGGTGGCCTCCTCGTTGCGCGCCTGCGGCAGCGCGGGTGACGCTGCCACCGCGGCAAGCCAGATTGCAAGCCTTCGACTTCCGTCGTGCACGCCGCCCGGCGTGGATCCAAAGGCCATCGTCGAGGCCCTAGTGCCGCGCCTCAAGACCGACCTGGACCGAATTGTGGGCGGCAACTTCCCGCAAACCATTTCGTTCGACCGTGCGCTGCTGGAACAACAGCTTGGCAAGGACTCGTTCGCAGCGATCGATCAGGCAAGGGAGCTAATCGGCGGAGGCCTCACTTGGACCGATCAGGACATCCTGCGCTCTCTGGGTAATGACGGCCGCAGCCTGAACTCCGAGGACCTGCGCAAGGTCTTCAACCATGACTACGCCTTCACCGAGGCAGACCTCCTGAGCAACCTCTCGGATGGCGATCTCCAGCAGTTCCAGTCGGGGAGGTCGACGATGCGGACGGTCCTCAGTCTCGGATGGCTCACATTCCTGCTCCCGATCCTGCTCGCGGCGATCATCGGTGTCCTTGGTGGCCGGCGGTGGCCGTCGAGGCTCGCGTGGGGCGCAGGCTCGCTCTTTGTGACCGGTGTGATCGTCTGGGCAGCGCTGTCGATCGCCTACGGGCGTATCCAGCCGCAGGTCCACGAGGCTCTGGTCGAGTCGTTTGCGGACGAGCCGAACGAGGACGTCCGGCGCCTCGCGCTGGCCGTCGTCGAAAAGGTCGAGGTTATCGTGGACGATATCGCGGCCGGCGCGACTGGATACCCGCGGACGTGGGCGATCATTGGCATCATCGGTGTCGCCGGCAGCGTCGGGTGGATGTACTACGCGCGGACCGCGGAGGCGCGTGCGCCGCGCCGCCGCGAGGCGATCGCCACTGCTGGAGGCGGCTCCGCGCCCGCAGGCTCATCGGGTTCGCCCCAGGCGACACTGTCGGACGGGTCGTCGGGCAGTACCGGCGGCGGCCAGCCGCCCCAGTCTCGGAGTTAGCGGTTCAGGAATTCCTCGACGTCGATCCCGGCCTCGCGAAGGATCGCCCGTAGCGTTCCTTCGGCCATATCACGGGGATGACGCGGAATTGTTACTTTCCGGCCCGAGATCGAATGACGCCAGATTTCATGGCTGCCCGGTCCGTGCCGGTCGAATGCCAACCCGAATGAACGGAGTCGGCGCGCGACTTCCTGGTACTTGAATCCTGCGAGCCGCCCCAATTAGCGGAGGCCGACAGGGACAATCAAGTCAAGCGAGGCTCCGGGGTCCACGAGATTTGCCAGCGCGGCCGGGACAGAATCCCCATGGTCGATGCAGGACTCAGCGATCTTGCGCGCTAGGCCCTGCGCGATTTCAACAGCCTCGGTAATGCTGCGCCCTTCCGCTACGAGCCCCGGTACGTCGGGGCTGGTCGCGAGATAGCCGCCCTCATCGAGGGGTTCGATATGAAGTCTGATGGTTGCTTCACCCATGTCGGGGGCGGCTCCGCTAGTACGCCAATCTGCTGGTAGAGGACATTATCGGCTGATCGCGGATCGGACGTGCCGGCTCAGCCGACCCGCCTGAACTTCTGGATTCGCTGCCCTTCCAGTACCTCGCCGATATAGAGATCGCCCTTCGAATCGGTCGAGATCCCATGCGGCGCCCAGAACATTCCGGGATCCTTCGTCTGGAAGCGGCCCCACCTGGCCAGCACTTTGCCCCTGATATCACAGATCGTCACCCTGCTGCGAAGTTCGGCCACGTAGACGGTCTCGTTCTTGTCGATGTAGATGTCCGTCGGCTGAATGAAGTCAGTCCACGTCTCAACGTGCTTGCCGTCGCGTGCGAAGATCTGCACCCGGTGATTCTCGCGATCAGCCACATATACCCGGTCCCTGTGGACCCAGATGTTGTGCGGCGTATTGAAATCGCCGATGCCCACTGCTACCGGGCCACGCTGGCCCCAGCTGAACTTGTACTTGCCATCTGCGGTGTAGACG
>JACQUF010000273.1 GCA_016210435.1 Chloroflexota bacterium | reverse complement strand
GGATGGGGACGCGCAGAAAGACCGTGCGCTCGTTCTCCGGATGGTTCACGCGAATCAGGTTCTTGCAGTGCCAGTAGACCGAGATCGGGGCGAGCGCCTTTATCGCTGCTTCGCACGTCTCCTCGGGAACATCGTACGTCCAGAAGATGTTGCCCAGGTCGGGGTTGATGCCGAAGTTCTTGCGCTCGACGAGTCCGTGGATTCGAGTCGCCGACCACGAGTTGTCGACGAGCGAGTTCTGGTGTACTTCGAGCGAGATCGTGACGCCGTCAGAGGCGGCGACGTCGCAGGCTTTCTGGAGCGCGACGGCCAGCTCGCGGTAGTCTGCAAGGCTGGCCTCTCGGCTCGAGTCCTGCGACTTCGGCCAGCCGGGGGCAAACCCTGGCTTGCCGGGATAGCGGGGAGGCGCGCTCAGGGCGCCGTTTACGACCCCGATGCCAGCCCATGCCGCGAACCGCATCGCGCGCGCCAGTCGCTCCTGGTTGGCGAGTCCTGCGCGTGCGTCGGTGAGCGATCCTCCTGAACGCAGCGTGACGATGGGGACGCCAGCGCTCGCCAGTCGCTTTGCGAACGACATCACGCTGTTCTTGTCGCCACCGGTGGCATCGAGGACGTCAATCCCGACTTCGATCCCGTCGAATCCCATTGTCTTGACTTTCTCGAGGAATTCGTCCGTGTATGCGGACGGCGCGGCCCGCCATGAATCGTGTGCATCCGGATACAGCACGTGTCTTCGGTTCGCGTAGCAGAACTTCATGTTGCTGATTTCTCCAGTGCTATCGCCCAGGAAAGGCCGCGAAGAGTTGTGCCGCTCACCCATCCTTCGACCTGCCTGAGGCAGGGTCTCAGGAGGACATTGCACGCGACCTTAGCGAGGCGGGCCGGAGTGTAGCACGGGGTGCGTCCTGCCCGGCAGCGGGCGCCTGGCTGGCGCTTGCGGTATCCGATGTAAGATTTCGGCCCCTGGAGGCACAAATTGAAAATCACGGATATTCGCGCCTGGCTCGCACGTGTCGACGCCAGCCGCACCTGGGTCTTCGTCGAGGTGGATACCGACGAAGGGATCACAGGGATCGGCGAATCCACGAACGCGGGCGGTGGCGGTGCGTATTTGATCGGCCGCACCTACGAAATGTTCAAGAGTGATCTCACATCGGATTTCAGCGACGCGATCGTCGGTCAGGACCCCAACGATATCGAGCGCATCTGGCAGCAGGTCTATCGCAGGTTCACGGCACTGGGCAGTCGTGGCTTCCCGACTGCGGTGATCGCGGGACTCGACATGGCGCTCTGGGACATCAAGGGGAAGGCGCTCGGCCGGCCGGTCTATGACCTGCTTGGCGGGCCGGTTCGCGACCGGATCCTGCTCTACACGCACGTTGCCTACCTGGACGACATCGAGCGCGCTGTCGAGGACGCCAGGTCCCAGGTCGCGGAGGGCTACACGGCGCTCAAGCTCGACCCGTTCTCACCCGAGATGGGAAAGAAGCACCGCAGGTACATTGACGGCAAGATTTCGAAGGCAGGGGCGAACCATGCCGAAAAACTGATGGGTGCAATCCGGGACGCGGTAGGACCGGATATCGAGCTCATGATCGACGCACACGGCAACTTCGATGTCCCAACCGCGATCGAGATGTGCAACCGGATGTTCCAGTTCAAACTGACCTGGTTCGAGGAACCCTGCCAGCCCGAGAGCGTTGACGCCCTCAGGCAGGTCCACGAATACACTCAGATGCCGTTATGCGTGGGGGAGCGCAAGTACACTCGCTACGATTTCCTGCCGATCCTTAAGGAAGGGATAGTCAACTTCCTGATGCCCGACATCTGCTGGTCCGGCGGCATCACGGAAATCAGGAAGATCGCGGTCCTTGCCGAGACCTTCTACGTTCCGGTAAGTCCGCACGATGCGAGCGGACCGCTGAACATCGTCGGCGGCGCGCAGGCGATGATGAACACGCCCAACTTCTACCGCCTCGAAATGTCGAAGCACAGCCTTGAGAACTACAACAAGGTGCTGAAGGCGCCACTCGATATACGGGACGGCTACCTGCACCTTTCGAAGAAGCCAGGGCTTGGGGTCGAACTGAACCTCGACTTCATCAAGTCCCACTCGGACCCCGACTGGGAGCGCATGCACGGGCGATAGCGCGGGCGATAGCGACACCAGCCAGATGGCGCGCCCCGGGCTGAACGTGCCGCTCTATCCCGCCCCCTCCCTCGACGGGAGGGGAGGAAGGGCAGGGTGAGTCGAGTCGACGGGCGGCGGAACGATCAGGCGACGCGGCCGCCGGCATCGCTCGCTTAGCGGCGCCGCATCTTGAACGTATGCCCGCACGCGGGGCACATCGGACGGGCCGGACAACAGTGACCAGGCCCGGTGGGCTTGTGTTCCGGCGACGCGGCGGCGACCTCTGGCTTGTAGGGGTCGCCACGTTCCTGTTCTGGTTCTCGCTGTACCTGTACGTTCCGATCCTTCCCCTGCACGCGCGCTCCCTTGGCGCGAGCCTGACGATGGTTGGGGCCGTAGTCGCGTCATACGCGATCGCGCAAGTCCTCCTCAGGATCCCAATCGGCGTTGGGGCCGATCTGATCGCCAGGCGCAAGCCGTTCGCGGCGGGCGGGATCTTCATATCCGGTATCGGCGCTCTCGGTATGGCGCTGTCACCTGACCCATGGTCGCTGTTCGCCGCGCGCACCGTGACCGGGATCGGCGCAGCCGCGTGGGTGGCGATCAGCGTCCTCTATGCGTCGTACTGGCGCCCCGAACGGACCGCGATTGCGATGGCGTCCGTCATGGGATTGACCCAGATCGCACAGGTGCTCGCGACGCTCGCAGGTGGCGTACTGGCAGAGCAGTTTGGCTCGGCCAGTACTTTCTACGTGGGTGGCGCGGTTGGTGTGCTGGGCGGGGCTGCGCTCCTGGCGGCGCGCGAACCGCCGATCGTGCGACGCCAGTACTCATGGGCAACTTTCACCAGCGTGGCGCGCTCGCCGGCCCTGCTCGCGGTCTCGGTGATCAGCATCTCCGTCCAGTTCGTTACCTTCAGCACGAACTTCGGTTTTGTGCCGGTCTTCGCCCGTGACCTCGGGGCGAGCAAAGCGGAGGTCGGCTATGTCACGACTGCAATGTTTGCCGCCTCTGGCCTGGGCGCTCTTGGATCCGCCTATTTGATGCAGCGTGCTGGCTACCGCCTGTCGATCATGGCTGCGGCATGTGTTGTCGCCGGGGCGATGGCGATCGTGCCGCTGACGGATCGAG
>JACQUF010000036.1 GCA_016210435.1 Chloroflexota bacterium | reverse complement strand
CGGCCGGCGTATGGGTCGTATGCCACCCGCGGGTCGAAGAGCCGGTCAACGTTGTAGTTCGCCCAGAACGACTCCAATGATTGTGAGAACACGAGATCGCCGGATTTCGTGTGTGCCTGCCAGGCAACGTTAACCGCAGACACTATGTGACCAGGACCAACGGCGCCAGTTGGATCAGGTGGAATCGAACACCACCCGTTACGGAGTGCACAGTTCGTTTGGTAGTTGATCCCTTCGAATGACGTCTCCAACACCGCGCCCATCGATGTCGGCGAGTCGCCCGCTTCCTCGGGACCGCGGTTCGCCGGGTCTTGGATCAGGTATGCGGCTGCTGAAGGCAAAGGCGGCGATCCCGATACGCCTATGGCGGGGTCCGCAACTCCGGTTCGAGGTCTAGCGACGATCGCGACGATCACGACCACGGCAGTCAGGAATGCGACGGTGGCTCGCAGAAATCGATTTGAGCCGGGACCCTGCGGCGGGCACGAGGGCGCTGAGGGAGTCAGCACGCGGCGGGCAGCGGCCACCAGGCGCCGCCCGGGCAACAGATATGAATGTCGCACGCGCCGCACTTGGCGTCCCTTTCCACAGTTTCGCCCGAGGATGCGGCGGGATCATACACCGGCGCGTGTGGGCGGATTTGCCGGCCGCTATGAACCCAAGCTGGGTATTCTATCGAGCACCCCAATCGCGACCGCCGCTGCCGTCCCGAGAACCTCCTGGTCGATACGGTCGAGCGTGTCCCCAAGCGTGTGGATGCGCGAGAAATCGCTGGCCAGGAAGAACAGAAAGGGAGTTCCGGCCGCCTCGAACGACGCGAAGTCGCTGGACCCTCCCTGGATATTCGCTTCGCGCGACAGTCTCAGCCCTGATGCGTTGGCGACGGATAGAGCCTGATTGGCGAGGTCATCGGTGCCGTATACGCCCGCCGCGCCACTGCCCAGGGCGTCGAAGTTCAACATGGCGACGATGGTGCGACGTTCCTCGGACGATAGTGTGGCCAGGTAATGCTGGCTGCCCTCAAGGCCAAGCTCCTCTGAGCCGAAGTCGACGAAGCGCACGGTAAACGGGTAGTCACGTTCCTTGATGGCCTCGGCGATGGCGAGGAGGGTGGCGACACCCGACCCGTTGTCGTTGGCGCCGGGGACGTCGGAGACAGTGTCGAAATGGCCACCCAGAATGACTGCACGCGACGGATTCGCACCTGGTCGCTCGGCGACCACGTTTCGGCTCTGTCTGCGCGCGTAGGCCACTGTGACCACGACCTCCGCATCGCCTGCGGAGGCCAGCTTGAAGAGTTCCTGGCCGGCTTCTTGCGAAATCGACACCACGGGGATTCGAGCCTGGGTTGTCAGCGTCCCGCCGAACTGTCCCGGCTCGTTGTTGTAGATCACCGCGGCGACCGCTCCTGCGTTCGTGACCCGCGACACCTTCAGCTCAAAGGGGATCAGGCCGCGCTCGATCAGGGCAACCTTGCCAGCCACGCTTCCAGCTGGTAGATCGCCAAGGACCAGACCGACGTGGCTCAGCAGGCCGCCGGCGGTCGCCTGGGCCGAGAGCCGAAGCGGTTGGGCGTCGACCGCGGGTGCCGGTGTGAGGTTCGCTGATTCTCCTTTGTGTGTTACGCGCAGTACCGGAGGGTCAGTGACGAGTACCGAGACCTCGAAAGGCTGGATGGTCGTCTGATAACCCAGGCTGCGGTAGATGGCAGCCAGGTACTCGGCCGCCCTGGCCTCCTGCTCGGTCGCGCTCGCTCGCGGGCTGTGCTCCGCGGTCAGTTCCGTGAGGAACGCCCAAGCGCGCTGCGCGAGGGCATCGGCATTTGGACCATCCTGAGCCAAACCCGGGGCTGGGCTCGGTGGGCCTGCCGAAGGCGTCGGAGTTCCGCCGCCCGCCGACTCGCCTGTATCACTCCGCCCGCCGATTGCTGTTGTCGCACCGCGTCCATCTGCTGGCTGGGCCGTCTGGACGCCAGCGCCTGGTCGCTCAGCCTCAGGGTTCCGCGTTTCAACGGGCGTAACGGTGACGCCTGACGTCCCAGAGACCGATGCGGCATTTGCCGGGGATGGACTAACCGACGTCGCGGCGGGCGCGGCGGGCGATCCGGCGCAAGCGACGACGATTGCAACGACGAGGGCCAACACGAGCGGAGGCCGAAGCCGGACGTTCAACAGTCGCAAGATGTAGCTCTGAGCGAGTCTACGACCATTAGTTGCGCGAGAGATTCAAGACGACTGTTGGAGATCACACGGGCGGGCAACCGTAGACCCAGACGGTTTCCTCGCGAAGGACTTTACCCATCTTCCCGCCCAATCTGGCCCATTCATCGGCTGCGTAGACGAGCACATCTGCGGGTACCGGCAGACCCCAGGTCTCCCAATCGACTGGCGAGTAATGACGATGAGGGTCATGGGCCGGTTGTTGTGCGGTGATGATCATTATGTCGACGTCGCTGCCGGGTCCCCAGTCTCCTCGCGCGTACGATCCGAAGTAACCGATCGCGATGACTTCGATTTCGGCAGCGAGAGACCTCGCCACGCTCTGCGCCCACTGTCGCACCGCGCTGTGAACGGTGTCGTGATCAGGCCATTTGAGAACGGGCGAATCCAATAATCTCACTGGCATAGCGGACCGCCTGGTCGCTCTGAAGCTGCGTGTAGTGCTCGAAGGGTGCCCCTTCTGCGTGGCCGTTCGGGTAGCGGGACGGCACGTAGAGATTGTCAAGGTAGGACGCTTTTTCGCGGAGGTCGTCAGGGGTCTTGACCTCCGATGGCAGTTGCCTGAGCAGGCGGGTGATTACATGGCCCCAGGCCTCCTGCCCCAGATGCATGTGCAACGCCTTCACGGCCTTTTCCGCTGCTTGATGTGAGGCGAAGCACGCCCATTCGTGCCTGCCCGCACGCTGAGAATCCTTCGCCTGGTCAAGATCGCGTTCTGCCTGACTGAGCCAGTCCGGAGCTCGATTAGCCAATCGGTTCCTCTACAACTACGTCAATT
>JACQUF010000035.1 GCA_016210435.1 Chloroflexota bacterium | reverse complement strand
GTTGGATTGAAGGGTTCATTAGCAAATCATTAGCAAAAACGGCCCGGCCTTCGGTCGTCGACGGCGTCCCGAGGGCCGATTTTATATCTGCAAGAGTGGTGCTGGGGGCCAGAGTTGAACTGGCGACCCACGGATTTTCAGGCTGATGAGGCCGTATCCGAGGTCCGCCGGTTCATATTGCGCTACGTTGCGTCACGTTCCCGCTCGTAACCCGTCGTTCCGGCCCCGTGGCTATCCGGGGGCTACTTTTTTTCGTGGCACACGCCGCCAGCCCCTGCCCGTCTGGTCGCGGAACCACCGGGGGTTCGGGTCGACGTTCGCGATGTGCCGTCGTCCGGAGTTTTGAAGTCGCTGCCTCGCCGCTTGATGGACGGGGCAGGGGCAGTCACCGTGGCCGGACCAGAGATGGGCGTCCGGCAGGCCGCATTTCGGGCACTTGACACGTATCCGGGCCAGCCCGCGGCCTACGGTCGACTCGCCGATTGCGAATCCCTGGACCACCAACGCCTGATGGTGTTCGGCCCGGCTCCAGCGCGGATGACCGTTCTCTTGGTCTGCAAGTGCTCGCAGAACCTCGCCGCTCAGCCGCTTGTTTGCGGGTGCATGGAGCGGCCGCGCCCAGGACGGATCGGAGCCCCGTTCGACGGTCCGGGCAACCGAGTGGCCGTCGAGGGAGTGAAGGACGGCGTCCGGCCACGTGTCGAATGGCTTCGCGCAGTCGTGACACCATCCGCCGCCTAGATCCCGGCGATTCCGCCAGCGAATCAACGTCGACCGGGCGATCCCGAGCTGACGCGCCGCCGCTGAGACGTTGCCGCCGAGTCCGTCCAGGACTTCGAGCCATCGAACGTGAGCACTCGCAGGCATGGCGAGAGTGTAGCGAACCGCTGAGCGGAATCGACCAGCGACACGCGCACACATGTCGCGATCCCGTGAGCGGAATCCGTTTTTTCACGTGCAAACGCCGAAGTTGACACAGCTGGGCCACATGCCGCAACATCCGAACAAATCCGGCGCAAGCCGGCGTAACACCCGGCGATGGGACGTGCTTCCACCCATTGCCCGAAACCGAAACAGGGCGGCCAGCAAACCCGAGGGCACACGCACCCTACCAGCTGGACCGTTTGGGGAAACCCCTAAAAGTTCGGGGCACTCTGGGGACCGGGAGGCGAGTCATAACTCGCGTCGCCGGTCCTTTTTCGTTGGGACCGGAATCCCGGAGGCCCCGATGCCAGCCACGGCTACCCCTGCCGCCGCGTCCACTTTGTTCGTGAAGATCCGCCCCGCCGCGCGGGAGTCGGGCATACCTGCTAGGACCCTGTACGAGCTGGTCGCCCAGGGGAAATTGAAGGTGCTGCGCTCGGGACGGACGATCTACATCCCGCGCGACGAGCTGAACCGCATCGCCCGCGAGGGAGCGAACACCGCCGCCTAGACCAAAAAACGAAACCCCGCCGGGAACGAGGGAGAACCGGCGAGGTTTCTAGTTGCCGCCACTGAGAGGAAATGGAAGTGGCTTCGCTCGTGAATCCTACGCCCATGCCCGCCGGCGGGCAATCAGCTGTCTCGTTCGACGCCGCGCTCGACCTACTGGCGCTGGGCTACTCGCTCATCCCGCTGTACGGCGTCCGTGACGGCCGCTGCACCTGCGGCGCGGCCGACTGCCGAAGCGCCGGGAAGCATCCCTTCACGCCGTTCGTGCCGAATGGCGTGAAGGATGCCACGGACGACCCCGAGAAAATCGGCAGTTGGCTGCGCCAGCACCCGCACGCCAACATCGGCGGCTACCGGCCCGGCACGTTCAGGCTCGACATCGACGACGCCGAGGTGTTCGCCCAGCTCCAAGACCAGCTCGGCAAGCTGCCGCCGACTGTGAGCATGAAAACCGGGTCCGGGGGGCTCCATCTTGAATTCAAGATCCCCGCGGGCATCGCGCTGACGCAGGGCACACCCTGGTCCGGGGCGATCGACATCAGGGTAGCTGGCCTCGGCTACGCGGTACTGCCGCCGAGCGTGACGAGCGGGGCGTATTCATGGCTCGTGGACGGCGATCCTCACGAGATCCAGCCCGCCGAGCTGCCGCAAGCATGGCTTCGGGCCATCCTCGACCACCAGGCCGGGCGACATGGCACGAACGGCGCGGCCCTCGCCGGTGTGGGCGGACTTCTTTTCCCTGCGAACGCCAGCGCTCCGCACGAGCAGCTCGCGGCGCTGTTGGCAAACGACGACAAATTCGCCCGGACGTGGCGGCGCGAGCGGACCGACTTGCCCACGCAGTCCGAGTACGATGCCGCCATCGTCGCCCTCACGAGCGCAGTCGGGTGGACGCGACAGGAATCGTGGGCGGCCGTGACTCAGCATCGGCGCGAGCACGGTGAGGACGTCGCGAAGGCGCTTCGACCGGACTACGCGCGTCGGACGCTTGCGGCGGTGTGGCGGGAGCCTTCAACGACCGCGCCCGCGCCGGATTCGGGCGAGAACGGTTCGGCCCCTACCGCACCATCGGCATGGTTCCACCGCACCGACGCCGGCAACGCTGAGCTATTCGCCCAACTCTATGGGAACCGTGTCCGCTACGACCATCGCCGAGGCCTCTACTACGTTTATGGGGAGCATTCGTGGATCCCCGAGCGCGAGACCGAAGGCGAGCTCGGGCGGCTCGCGAAAAATGTCGCCCGTGAGCGGCTTCGCCACGCCGCTGCGATCGCCGACGAGAAAGAGCGGAAAGCCGAAGCCGCTTGGGCGCTGGCATCGGAGAGTCAGCGGGCTATCGGCGCCACCCTCGCGCTGGCACGTAACGAGCCGCCGATCAGCACCGGCGGCGAGTGGGACGCCGACCCGCTTCTGCTCGGGGTCCAGAACGGCGTCGTCGACCTTCGAACCGGGACGCTGCGAGCGGGCCGGACGGACGACAAGATCACGATGCGGGTAGCCGCGCCGTTCGACCCGAACGCTCGCTGCCCGCGCTTTTCAGTCTTTTTGTCAGAGATATTTGAGGGAGACGTCGACCTGATTCAGTACGAATGGCGAGCCTTCGGATACACCCTTTCCGGACTCAACGTCGAGCACGTCTGTTTTCTTTGCGTGGGAGACGGCGCGAACGGCAAGGGCAAGTTACTTAACACCTTGCGGCAACTGCTCGGTGACTATGCGGCGAATGCGCCATTCTCGACCTTCGAAGCAAATTCACGCTTGACCGCGAACACGAACGATCTCGCCGCGCTCGCGGGCAAGCGTCTAGTCACGGCGAGTGAGACCTCCGACGAGATCCGCCTCAATGAGGCGCGCGTGAAAGCGATCACCGGGGGCGATCCAGTGACCGCACGGTTTCTCAACAGGGAATTCTTTACCTACAACCCCAGTTTCAAGCTGTGGCTTGCGACGAACTCCAAGCCCCGGGTCCGCGACGACTCCTACGGGTTTTGGCGGCGCGTGCACCTCGTCCCGTTCGGCGTCACATTCGTCGACCCGGCATCTCCCGCACACAAGGCGGGCGAATGTGATTCCCATCGGCACGCGGACCTCGGGCTCGAGGACAAGCTTGTGGCCGAGTTGCCGGGTATCCTCGCCGGCGCGGTGCGGGGCTTCCTTGACTACAAACGAGTCGGGTTGCGACCGCCGCCGGCCGTCCTCAATGCCAGCGAAGCCTACCGGCGCGAGGAGGATGGGCTTGAAGAGTTCCTCGCCGCGTGCTGCGTGCTCGGACCCAACCTCACCGTGTCGGCAGCTGCACTTCACGCGGCGTATCAAACGTGGGCTCGCCAGGCGCAGATTCGCGAGCGGGATCGTCTCTCGCGTGATCGATTCGGGCGTCGCGTTGGCAAAAGGGGATTCGAGCACATCGGCAGCCGGATACGGAGTTATCGCGGGCTCGCACTTGCCAATGCGCATCAGCCACATATGGAGGAGGAGAAGTGAGGCGCGGCGCGATGCGCGTTCGACCCCCTTTTTGCATACCTTCTCTTCGCGAGGCTGGCGCATAAGGAAAGAATTGCAAAAACGGCCCTCAACGCGCATCGCGCCGCGCTACGCAGGCACGGGGTCAGTCACCAGCTGCGCGGCGACGACCGCTATCCGCAGGCCGCATCGGAGGCAGATGCGGACGTACTTCATGTCTGGTCCGCCGTGCTCCGCGTTCTCGGGATACGAGACATCGGCGAGATCGGCTTCCCGTTCGCCACAGATGTGGCACCAGTCGTTGGACTTGTGGGAGAACTGCATTGGAGGTTCCTTTGCGTTGAGGTTGGGCTTCCCGCCTGAAGTATTCCAGATCGATCGGTGCTCCTCCAAGTGTTGCGGTTCACAAGCGGGTCGAAGGCTGTCGGCGTGATGCCCTTCCGGGTAGGCCCAGCGCCGACACGCGCCACGACGTTCACAGATTGACCGAAAGCCCCTCCGCATCGTGATATCCAGCTTTACGCCTTACGACGCTCTCACCGAAAGGACACACGATGGTCGTACACGACAGCCCACCGATCTCCGACGCAGAGCGCGCCCAGCGCGTTGCCGACGCTTCACGGCGACTGCTTGGCGACGAAGCTGAACCTCGGGACGACGTTCACGGCCATACCAGGGAGGCTGAGCCGACATCGCCCGCCGATATTTCCCCGACCGTCGCTACGACGCCGGGAAACAGTCGCACGATGAAGTGCACCGTATGTCATACCGCGTTTAAGGGCGATTCGTTCGGCGCGGTCTCGGCGATGGTGCGACGGCATCGCAAAGCGGCCCACGCGCAGCAGCCGAAAGACGCGATCCCTGGCACGGGTGGCGAGGCTGCGCCGAGTGCCACGCCGGCGGTCGAAGAGCCCGGAACGGATGGCGATGAGGGTTCGCCCGTGGCCTCCCGCCTGGGCGAGCTACTAGGGCGCGAGCTGGGGCCGAAGTTCAAGAACCGGGTCCGGTCCGTCGTCTCCTATGCCGAGAAGCACGCGCCTTCCGTGTTCCGCAGCTCGGCGCATCTACGCTCGTTCCTGATGAGGTTCGGCATCCCGCGGGACGTGATCGAGATCTGCGTCCTGGACCAGTTCCCGGACGAAGTCGATTTGCTCATCGGTACCGCCGGGACCGCGGACTACCGGCAGGCCGCCGCGTCGGGTGATCCCGCGGTCGCCGGACTTCAAGCCGAGGTTCGCCAGCTAACGCAGCTGATTGCCGGCAGCAATCACGACGACGATCCGAGCGACAAGCTCATCGAGCTCACCGAACGCGCCGTGAAGGCCGAAAGCGATGCGCAGAGGGAGAGGGATCTGAACGCGTTACGGATGCAAATGGCCGATTTGAGGGCCACCATCAGCGCGCCCCGGTCGGCGGGCGGCGGCGATCCCGAGGACCGGCGCTTCGACCGTCTGGAGCGCATTGCCCTGCGAGGCGAGGACCGGCTCAGCCGGCTGTTGATGCCCCTCGTGACACCGACCTTGCTGCAAATGGGGCTATCGCCGGAGCAAATCAAGCACTATTTGCAGGGCGACGATTCGGACGCGCCGCGGGGCGTGACGCCAGAGGGGCAAGCATGGCTGAGGAGTGCCGCCGATATCGCGGAGCGCGGTGAGGAGATCCCTGCATATCGGCCAGCCGGCAACCCAACCCCGGCGAATCGAGCGCCCGCAAGCCCCGCGCCCACGCCGATGCCCCCGGTCGCGCCGCTGGGATTTCCCCCGCCGCCGTGGGCGTTCTTTCTGCAGCCAGCGGCACGCAGGGAGCCCGTTTCCGACCCCCACCCGCCACAGCCGAGCCCGGCCGAGCTGTGCACCTGCGAGGCGCTTCGGCTCCCAAAAGAGAGCTGGGGCTTTGTCGAGCGCCACTCCGTGCTCTGCCGCTGGCGCAAGGTCATAGCACCGCCGGACCAGATCGAGACGACGGTGATATGAACGTGAGGCCATGCGAGGCCCGGTTTGCCGCCGGAGAGTTGGTCCCGGCCCCCGTCGCGCTTCGTGCTGAGGCCGGGAAGTGGCCCGGCGGTCTCGTTTTCGCCGGGCCTTGCGACCTGTTCGGGCTGGGCAGCCGGGTTGTCGCACGCCCGCCTCGGCCGGGGCGATCCCACCCCACGGTGGGCGGGGGCTACTCAAAATCTGGCTGCGCTCCCCGGAGATACTCAAATGCTGTCGTCTGCGGTACAGTTTGCGGGTGGGGGAGGAGGGATTCGAACCCTCAAGGCGATGCCACCGACTTGCAAGGTCGGCGCGTTTACCAATTTCGCCACTCCCCCGCTGACGATTCTCACGACGGTCAAAAACCTATTCGGTCACCGCCTTCTTGCGACGGTACTTGCCGGACGGGAGCCTCTCCCAAAGCGAACTCCTGGAAAGCAGAGTGGCGACCACTGCATTCGGGTTCTTCCACGGAAGGTGGAGACCGGACATCGCCGCCATCTCGGTGACGTGGGCGACTGTGATTTCGTCCCCGGGCAGAGTCCCCGCAACACGAAGCACTTCGTTTCTGAGTCGCGATTCGTCATCGGCTGCCGACATGTATTTGAGTTGTGGCTGCGGTAACCCGATCAAGTCCTGCGCAGAAAAGAAGGTCTCCGCCTGGTATCGCAGTTGCTGGTAGAGGTTTCTGGCCTTGTCTCGCTGCGCGAGAACATCGGCGGTTTCCTCCTCCAGCTTCTCAACGATATTCCCAACCTTCGTGAGCATAGATCGATAGCCAGGCAGATCATGCGACGACTCCCTCACCACGTTGGCGATCTGCGCGATCCGATCCTCTACCATCTGTTAACCGCCTCTTAGTGATTTAGCTGTCAAGGAGTTAACTGGGAGTATACCAGAAGTTCGAGGAGGTCGACGAGGCTCCGGGCGCACAGACCCGCGGACGTGCGCCGCCGGGCTTGTCGGCGTGCGACTCGGATTGCGGCGTACCGCAGATGGTCGCTTTGCTCCATGTGCCGGAACGGCGAGCACACGCCTTCCGCCCAGGAACGGCGCGCGGGCGCTCGCAACGCATGGTGGGACGGCAGGAGATGACGCAGGAGCCTCCGGCGCAGTCAGTACCGGGGGTAGGAGGGGGAGTGCATGAGTAGCGACGGTCCGCTCTCGACGCCGGGGTTGATCCTGTTGGGCGTGGGTCTGTGGGGCGCAGACCGGCTCGTTGTGGCCGGGCTCCTGCGCGAGTCAGAGCGGACGCCCACCGCGATCAGGGTCGTGGACCTGGTGCGTCGGTTCGATCGTCTAGCGGGCGCTCGTCTGGAGGATGGGGCTGTCCGGGTCATGGCCGCCGTTGCGCAGGCCGCGGTAGAACGGCAGGGAGGTTCAGGGCGATGAGCCCAGCGCGGGGGCGCGACGCTGAAAACAAGCCTTACGTAGTTTGTGTACCCACATAGCCATTGAGTCCGTTGAGCTATAACGAGCACATGCCAGCGCCCTATTGCAATTCGCCAGCGACTATCGGACTATCCGGCTACACAACGTCTCGGAGGTAGCGCATGGCGAAGGAACGGTCCCGCGGGCCCGGCGAGGGGGCCATTTACAAGATCACCCGGCCCAACGGCCAGGAAGTGTGGGTGCTGGCTCTTTCAAAGACGGTGGGCGGGAAACGCGAGCGCACGGTGCGCTATTTCCCTACGTTCGCCCGGGCGAACCGTGAGGCGACGAAGCTGAAGCGCGCCCTCGACACCGGGGGCGTTGCGCCCGGAGAGCGGCCTACCGTGGCCCAGCACATGCGCGGGTGGCTGGAGTCGGTCCGGGGGTCGCTCCGACCGCGGTCGTGGGTCAGCTACGAGGAAATCGTCCGGCTCCACATCATTCCGGCCCTCGGGGACCGCCACCTCGACGAGCTCACGCGGCAGGACATCGAGGCGCTCATGCAGGCGAAGGTGCGGACCGGGAAGTCGCCCCGGCGGGCTGACATGATCAGGAAAACGCTGGGCGTCGCCCTGGGCTCCGCGATGTCCGACAACCTGCTCAGCCGCAACGTGGCACGCCTGACCAGGCCGCCCAAGCAAAAGCGGCGGGAGATGAGGATCTGGCCGAGGGAGACCGTCACGGCCTTCCTGACGGGCGTCAGAGGGGCCGGCGACCGCTACGCCCCGCTGTACCAGCTGGCCCTCGAAACGGGGATGCGCCAGGGGGAAATCCTCGGGCTGCACTGGGACGACGTCGCTTTCGATCGGGGGCTCATGCGGGTCGCCCGGAGCCTCGAACGCGTGCCCGGCGGGGGGCTGGTCGAGTCAGAGCCAAAGACAAGCGGGAGCCGCCGGACCCTCACCATCGAGGCGGGACTTGTGAAGGCGCTGCGTGAATGGCAGGCGGCGCAGCTCGCGGAAGCGCGGGCGGCGGGTCCGGTGTGGAACCTCACGCCCTACGTGTTCACGGCGGAGGGCGGGACGTCGATCGACGCCTCGAACCTCACGAGGCGGTTCCAGCGCACCGTGAAGGCGCTCGGGCTGCCGGTGATCCGGTTCCACGACATGCGCCACACGAATGCCAGCCTCTTGCTGGCGGCCGGGGTTCCCATCACTACGGTATCGGCCCGGCTGGGGCATGCGTCGGCCGTGGTCACGCTTGGGGTCTACGGCCACCTGATACCCGCAAGCGAGCGCGAGGCTGCCGGGCGGATAGCCTCAATGCTCGGTACGGCTACGTGATAGCCCTGTCGGTTT
This sequence comes from Chloroflexota bacterium, assembly GCA_016210435.1. Lineage (GTDB taxonomy): Bacteria > Chloroflexota > Dehalococcoidia > Lucifugimonadales > Lucifugimonadaceae > VGZT01. The sequence continues at coordinate 158 of JACQUF010000035.1, read as the reverse complement.
GGTCCCGAGGCTATCCGGGAGGCTACTTTTCAGCGAGAGCGCCCCATTTTCCGGGGCGCTCTCGCATAGCTGAATTAGCTTTGGTGCTGGAGGCCAGAGTTGAACTGGCGACCCACGGATTTTCAGTCCGTTGCTCTACCACTGAGCTACCCCAGCGT
>JACQUF010000262.1 GCA_016210435.1 Chloroflexota bacterium | reverse complement strand
GTGGTGGCCGTGATGCCGTGGAGGTTGAATATCCGTTCCGTCATGGCCTCGAAGGCGGTCACGAGGACGGGCATGTACTCCGGCAGGCAGCCCGCCATGACGGCGTTGACGGCCAGCTTCTCGACGGTGATCTCGCGGGCGCGCTCGGGGACCGTGCCCAGGACGTCCGACGGCGCGCGCCCGGAGGCCTCGACGAACTGGGCGACGCGCTCGGGCGTTGGAGGGACGATGGGCAGGCCGTCGGTCCAGCCCTTCTGGAAGTAGAGCTCGATGGCTTCGAGGGCGTCTTTGACGACGGTTTCCTTGGATGTCAGGGTGATGGCCATGCACCCCTCCTCTCTGCGGATGCCGCGTGACTGCCCTGGCGTTTCCAGCCGGCGGGGGTTCGCATTACCCGCGACCCGGCGGTGTCCGCCCGCCGACCACCTGGGCAGACGGCACCTGATTGGCAGCGCCGCCGCCCGAGCAGTCCCGGATGCGCCTCCCGTGCTATGGAGGTCGCGCCGTCCATCGACGAGGTCCGCAACCGGCGGCCCTCCACGCCGAGACGAGGGTGCCGCACGGGCAGCCCATGGTCAGGTTCCCCATGACATCGCGTTGGATGCGGACCGGAAGGTGGCGCCGCCAGACATTGTATTCGCCGTATTTGCCACTCCGCAACGTCTTTCCTGACGCGTTGCCGCTTCGGGACAGCGTAAGTAGGCGGACGTGGGGCGTGAATACCGTGTCCGGGGCAGCCTGTGAACCTCAGCGGCGGTAGGTGGGCTTGCCCGGCGGCGCGGGCGAGTCTGCCCGCACCGCATGACCCGCCGGTGTTGGCCGGCCAGCGGTTCATCGCCGGCGGATAATCCTCGGCCTGTTCCCCAGACCCTTGCCAGAAAACCAAAGCCTCCCGCACGCGGCGCATTTCAGGAAGCTGCGCATGGCAGGGTAGATGCTCTCCGCTTCGACCACTCCTTGATGAAGAGCCACTCGAATGGGGATGGTATGTCCCCGTGGCGAATGTGGTGCCCCCCTGTGTAGTCGATTCCTGGCATTTGCCGTCTGCCTCCGGGACGCTGGTACCACGTCGCTGGGCGGAGTTGGCACCTTCCCGTGCCCGATGTCGCCGTCGTGGTTCGTCCTTCCCCGAAAGGACACCACGAACGGCAGCGAATACCGCCGGGCAGTCGGTCAGCCTTGCCTCCGCTTCGTCTTCCCTCCAGTTTCCTGGCCCTGACTGGTGGTGATTGGATCGGAAGTGGACCCCGAGTGCGGTCTTGTGCTTGCGTACACCCGCTGGCCGATGTAGTCCTCCGAGGCAGGCCGTACGCGGGGCTCCCGTGCCGCGTTCGTTTCCTTCGCCGCCAGCCAACCATCGCGGGTTGTCAGGATCAAAAGCACCACCGTTGGGGCGAACTGTGGAAAGATCAGAAACTGGTTTCCGTCTCCACCTGAGAGCGCCACCGATACCCCGAACGCGAAGACCCATAGCGTTGTGCCCAATGCCAGGGCCACCGCTGCAATGTACCGGCACATCCTCCCGAGGTACACATATCCCGTGCCGAAGGCCAAGATGACCGTCGTCGCGGGTACGAACCACGTCCAGGACTCCCAAAACCACTCCGGGAGATAGCGACTCAGGCCAACCCAAAGTGTGACGGCAACCGGAACAGTCGCCAAGTTCAGGAACGCAGCGACCCGCGGGCTCTTCATGTCCGCCCCCTGTGTTGGCCGTCGATCTTGCGCGCATGCAATGGCCTGGATGGTAGCCCGGCGTGGCCGCCGGGTGCAGGGGCATTCGCACCAACATGCGGTGATCTGGACCTGACCTCCACGCGTACGGTTGACCCTCTGGGCCGACCAAACGGCTCGGTTGTCCCTCCGCGCGCCTGTCGTAGCGCGGCGTCCCTGGGAGGAGCGGACGGTGCCGCGGTAGATCACGGGGCTGGCCACGATCGGTACCGCAATTCATGGGGTCCGGGAGTCAGAGACGAGGGGAGGCGGCTACCCGCATAGGGTTCTCGGGGCTTACTTCCCGCCGAAGCCCAGGCCCTGCTCGCGGAGGGACACCCACTTGCCGTCGCCGATGACGATGTGGTCCCGGACCTCGATGTCCAGGTGCTTGCCGGCGTTGAGCAGGCCTCGCAATGCGGCGCAACGGAAACCACGGGGACCAGCGAGCCCCGGCCAGTTCAAGGGGTAACAAGTGAACTCGCCACGAGTACCCCGTTACGGCTAATCGTGAACCCTCGTGACAAGTCAACGTCTCCGCTTTGCTCTGCAGTGGCTTCGTAGACGACGCTTTCATCGCCCTCGTGCACGATGAACTCATGGCGTCCTCGGAAGATGCTTGGCTCCTGACCGTCGTACGAGATGGTGCGGGAGTTCGCGGGAGCCTTCTTCGGGGACTCCGATACCTTGATGGTGTGGCCATTGATGCGGAGGGTTCCCGACAGGCCGTCACCGCTGAAAACGGGTTTGTCCTGGCGAGATACGACTACGAAATCAGTATCAGCGGGGAGCAATTTCACCTGATAGCGAACGTTCGGTGGAAGCACATTACTGTCCTCGTGCGTCGCGAATTGCAGTCTTGCTGGTTCCAAGCCTTGGAGGAAGTCCAATTTCTGTCGGTGCAGAGGCCGCTCAGATCGACTTAGGGTCACTTGACTACCCCCATAGTCGATTGTGATCCTCTTTGTCCCAAGGGTTATTACATGCGGTATGCCGAGAACAGCACGCGACAGATCCCAGAGTCTCAACAGGCCAGTGCGTGGCCCACGAGGAAACACATCCATTCCGTTCCGAATCACCTTCGCGCGCCCGTCGTGGGTCACTTCGACCGTGTAGGCAACGTTCGGGTCCTCGTTCACGACGAATTCCATTGTCTGGGGCCATTGTCTGGGGCCATTGTCCAGGTATGTCGGCGACACCCGTGGTTGAGCCGTCGTACTTGACCTCGAATCGCTGTGGCCTTCTCATGAAGCCGACCTTCGTCCCGATGTCCACTTCATGTTCGCCGACCAGGAGCCCGATGTTGATCTCCATGAAGGTACCTCGTCGCCGGTTGCCCCTCACTTCCCGCCGAAGCCCAATCGCTGCGGATGCAGACATGGCCAAGCGCGATGGCTGATCGCGGTTTGGCGATCTACTCGGGCCGATTGATGAGCATCGACAGGACGAAGAACGCACCGCTCGCTGCTCCGACCAGGAGGAAAACTCCTGCCACTTGAGGAAATCCGTCGCTTCTGGTGAGGAGATAGCCAACCATGGCGATGGCGCAGCATGCGGCGAGCCACGCCATATCCACGGCGATTGCAGCAGAGCCTTCCCGATGGCGCCAACGCGGCCAGGCACGCGACGAGCCAACACTGGCCACGATGTTTCCCACCGTGCCTGGCCAACGCTTGGCCGCCGCGCCCAGCACGACAGAGGCCGCTCCGATCGCAAGGATCGACAGCACGACCGCGACGAAGAGCCAGAACCCGTTCATCCGCGCCCATCATCCCTCGTGCGGCTTGGTCTCGACGGCAAGATCCCTGGTCGCCAATTGCGTGCGTCTGCGTAGGTGCCGCCAAGTATCGCCGGCCACGGCACAGGAACCGAGCACCCCTACTTCCCGCCGAAGCCCAGGCCCTGCTCGCGGAGGGACACCCACTTGCCGTCGCCGATGACGATGTGGTCCAGGACCTCGATGTCCAGGTGCTTGCCCGCCGTCACCAGATCGCGGGTGGTCTGCACGTCGTCGGGACTGGGGGTCGGATCGCCGGAGGGGTGGTTGTGCACCACGATGATGCCGGGGACGTTCTCGCGGACGGCGTCGCGGAAGACCTCGGCGGGGCGGACCTGGGAGGAGCGGACGGTGCCGCGGTAGATGACGGGGCTGGCTACGACGTGGTTCTTGGTGGAGAGCAGCAGGACGCGCAGGACCTC
>JACQUF010000271.1 GCA_016210435.1 Chloroflexota bacterium | reverse complement strand
AGAGTCAGGATGCCGTGCGCCAGATCGTGGCCAGCGGGCTTGCCAAGCTGCTCGCTCGTTGCGTCGAAGTCCAGAAGGTCGTCCATGACCTGGTATGCCATGCCGATGTTGTAACCGAACTCGCGGAGCCGGTTGCGCACGTCTGGCAGCGCGCCGCCAAGGATCCCGCCGCTTTCGGAGGCAGTCATGAACAGGGACGCGGTCTTGTTGTAGATGCGTTCAAGATATGACGCCCTGCCGACCACCGGGTTCCCCGCATCCAGAAGCTCGGTGAGCTCGCCCTTGGAAAGCTCCATGATTGTTTCGGCAAAACGGTCGATCACCTCGATATTGCCGGTTGCGCAGACAAAGCGAGCGGAGGCTGCGAAAAGGTAGTCGCCAAGCAGAACCGCGACATTGCGCCCCCAGAGGTTGCTCGCGGTTGCCTTGCCACGGCGCACATCCGCGCTGTCGACGGTGTCGTCGTGGACCAGAGTGGCAATGTGCAGCAGTTCGACCGCGGTCGCCATCGTGATGGCTTTGGCCGGGTTCTTATCGCCCGCGACGCGTGCGGCGAGCAGCGTGATAGCCGGCCGCACGCGCTTTCCGGGGACCGAAAGCACATGTCCGATCCGGTCCGCCACGGCATCTGATCCCGCCGATTTGGCAAGGGATTCGTCCTGGGCCGCCACGAGGCCGAGCGTGGCAACGACCTGCTCGAGCTCCGGCTCAACCGAAGCAAAGAGCGAAGCATAGGAAACCGGTCTTTCGATCATGTTCTTGCCGGTGTTGCCGTCCCATACAACCGAGCCAACTCTTCGTCTGCAACGCTCGGCTCCAGTTTTTTGAAGAGAGCGGCCGGCTGCGGCAGCTTGCGGCCTGCCTCCGGTAAGGTTCGTCTCCAGCCCGCGCTCAACACGTCTCCCTTCTCGGCGAGAAGCTGATGTATCCGTTCAGCCGCAAATGGGACGAACGGATAGCAGATTGTGCGCAGCGTGCTGACGATATTCATCCCTACCCACAGCGTCGTCGCGGTCCGTTGCCGATCGTTCTTGATTGTCTGCCAGGGCGCCTTCTGGTCGACATATCGATTTCCAATCTGAGCGAGATCCATCGTGGCGGCGAGCCCGGCCCGGAAACGCCTCGCCGAAAGATTCTTCGACGCCTCGGCAAGAGCGGTAGCGCACGCATCTACCGCGGCGCGGTCGGCCTCGTCGAGCTCCCCCGGTTCCGGCACCTTCCCGTCGAAGTTCCGCGCGATCAGGGAGAGCACGCGATGCACGAAGTTCCCGAAAGTCCCGACGAGTTCGTCGTTATTCCGGCTTACAAACCCCGCCCAGGTAAAGTCGCTGTCCGAGGTTTCAGGCATGACCGCCGACAGGTAGTAGCGGAGCGGGTCCGGGTCATAACGCGACAAGTAGTCGGGCAGCCAGACCGCGAACGACTGACTCTTGGAGAACTTGCGCGACTCGACATTGAGGAACTCGTTCGCCGGCACGTCGTATGGCAGGTTCAGGGCAGGTGCGCCGCCGTAGCCCAGAAGCGTCGACGGCCAGATGATCGTGTGGAAAATGATGTTGTCCTTGCCCATGAAATAGAACGACCTGGCCTCAGGATTGTGCCACCACTTCTTCCACGCGTCGGGGTCACCCTGCAGCTGTGACCACTCCATGGACGCGGACAAGTAGCCGATCAAGGCTTCGAACCAGACGTAGATGCGCTTTGTCTCATAGCCCCTGAGTGGTACCGGAACCCCGTAGTCCAGGTCGCGTGTGATCGCGCGGTCCGGCAGGCGCTCGCGCAGCATGCTGAGCGTGGCATTTCGCACGTTCGGCCGCCAGTGTTCCTGGCGTTCGACCCATTCTTCCAGCGACTTCTGGAAATTGGACAGCTTCAGGAAGAAATGCTTCGTGTCGCGGAATGCCGGAGTCGTGCCGTCAGCTTTGCATCTGATATCGATCAGATCCGCTGCGTCGAGCGTGCGGCCACAGCTATCACACTGGTCGCCCCGGGCCCCCGGATTCCTGCAGTACGGGCACGTGCCTTCGACGAACCGATCGGACAGGAACCTCGACTCCCGTTCGCACCACGGCATCCTCATCGTGTCTTCGAAGACGTGCCCGTTTTCGAGGAGCCTGGAGAAGATGTCCTGGGCAACCCGGCGATGGTTTTCGGTAGCAGTGGTTGTATAGAGGTCGAACGCGATCCCGAGGCGAGAGTAGTTTTCCGAATGGACCCGGTGGAATCGCTCTGCCACTACTTCGGGGCGCACGCCTTCCTGCAGGGCTCGCAGTGCGGTCGGGGTCCCATGCATGTCACTGCCAGAGACCATCAGCACGTGGTTCCCGACGAGGCGGTGATAGCGCGCGAAGATGTCCGCCGGCAGGCAATTGCCCGCGACGTGACCGAGGTGAGGCTCGCCATTTACGTAGGGCCATGCGACCGCTACGAGGATGTATTCGGGCACGGCTCAATCTGGAAATGGCCACGTTGAAACGTGGGCCGGGGTCGAGGACAGCGCAATCTGAAGTCTAACATCCCCTGCTGGGGATACCTGCCGCAGGGTGACCCTGCCGCCGAATACCTGCCGCAGGGTGACCCTGCCGCGCGCAGGGGAGCGT
>JACQUF010000261.1 GCA_016210435.1 Chloroflexota bacterium | reverse complement strand
TGTACGCGCTCGTCATCAGGCCCTTGCCCCGGTCGCCCTCGGATATGCCTGTTCGATGCCGGCTAGTGACGGCGACGACGCCAGCCCCGCCGATCACGGATGCGACCTTGCCACCCAGCGTCAGGAACACGTGGTGCCGGGACGGGATCCCTTCCGAATTGTCCGCGTGTTGAGGCGTCTCCCTGGGAGCTTTCCCGCCGTAGGCCGCGTTCAGCGCCTGCATCCCCCAGTCGATGGCCAGGATTGGCAGGTCGGCTTCGATCGCCTCTTCAAGCGCCCGCGGGACAGGCGTCCCGCCAGGCTCGAATGGGCCTTTCGCTGCCAGCACGAGGCCGGCTGCGTGCGGTGGCAAAGGATCGTTCAAATGGGCCGCCAGGACGAGTGAGCCGGCCTTGCGCAGCTGCTCAACGACGCCAGCCGTGGCGAACGGAGCCGGGGCTACCACCACGATCGTCGGTAACACTGTGCCGGGATCAGGACGACGGAACCGGGAAGAGGCAGCCACCCATCTAGAACGGGATCCCCCAGAGCGCAAACCAGTTCTCAAGCGACCGCTCAATCCGGATACCCGTCTTGCGCATGGTATGACCCATTGCCAGTTCGGCCTGCCGGTCTCGCTGGTCCTTGCCTGACTGGTCCTTGCCGCCGGGAATGAACGGGTAGTAGGCCTGGAACGTGTAGTTGTAGATGAAGTACCCGGCGCTGCCAGACCGCCAGTTGCTCGTCTCGCTTACGCCGTCGAAATTCGCTCCGCGATAGAACTGAAAGACCGCGGCGAGCCTATGCTCCTTGGCGCCTTCCGCCTGTATCGCGTTCCCGACGGTGTAACCGGAGCTCACGAGGTCGCCGAAATTGCCGTCATCGAGGACGACCCACCGCGTACCGTGCGGGTCGTCCATTATCTCGAACCCGGTCTTCGTCGCGCCTTCGCCTTCGTGTAGGATCGGCCCGAGACGGCTTCGCAGTTCGTTGAGGATCGGCACGTCGGCAGGTCGAAACACGATGCCGGCGCGGCGCGAAGGAACGATCTCCCGGCGGGCGAATAGCTTGTCGCACGCCGGGATCAGTGTCGAGACGTACTCCCAGTCGTCCTTGGGTTTCGTTCGACTGAACAGGCCCAACAACTACAGCCCGAAGCGCATCTGGCGCTCGAATTCCCGTAGCCGCCGCACGCGTTCCTCGACCGGGGGGTGCGTCGAGAAGAGACGGATCACATCCTCGCCCTTGAGGTGGAGCGGCGCGAACAGGAACGCACGCGCCGTCTGGACCTGCCGCAGGTCCTTCTCAGGAATGCGACCCAGGGCGCCTGTGATCTTTTCGAGGGCTGAGGCGAGAGATCCGGGGTCGCCTGAAAGCTCTGCCCCGCCATGGTCAGCGTCGAATTCCCGGTACCGCGTCAGTGCTAGTACGAGCAGCTGGCCCACAAAGTAGACGACCATCGTGATCAGGTAGACGATCATGATTGCCCCGGCCCCGCCTGATTCACGCCTGTTCCCGCCCATGCCCCCGAAGAGCATGCTCCAGAAGAACATCTGCATCAGGAAGCTCGCCAGGGTCACGAAGAAGCTTGCGATGGCGAGAACGAGCATGTCCCGGTTCCGGACGTGGGACATCTCATGGCCGAGGACCGCTTCGAGCTCGCGCTCGGTAAGCCGCTCCCTGATGCCTGTCGTCACCGCGACGAGCGCATTCTTCGGGCTTCTGCCGGTCGCGAATGCGTTGGGGACCGAGTTTTGCATGATCGCGACCCTCGGCATCGGCATTCCAGCGCGCTTCGCAAGTCTCTCGACCATTGCATGCAGCGCTGGCTCCTGCTCGCGCGTGACGACTTTTGCGCCGGAGGCCCAGATGATCAGCTTGTCAGAAAGGAAAAACTGGACCAGCATCATGATCCCCACGATGCTTCCGATGAATATGACCGGAATGCCAAACGCCCACAGCACCATCACAAAGATGGCGTACAGGACGCCCAGCATGAACATCGTGAAGTACATCCGGGTGACCAGCTTGGGATCGCGCCGGAATTTCCTTACGCCCGCGACGGCCATATAGACCTCCCGGAGGGCTTGGAGCCTCCGAAATACTCCGCGAGAACCGGGTGGTGGGAAACCCCCTTCCCGTAACTCGCCGTTACCATTGAGATTGTATAGGAGGATTACCTTCGAAGATCGACTGCAAGACATAGAGCGTCTGGCCATGCAGGCCGCTCGAATGGCGGCCGAATATGTGGGCAGCCGCTTCGGCGGAAAGCTTGACGTAAGCCGCAAGGCCCACGACGGCAACACGCTCGTCACGGACGTCGACCTCGAAAGCCAGCGGATGATCGCTGGACTCGTCGGCAAGAGCTTCCCCGAACACAGGATCCTCGGCGAGGAGGATAAGTTCGAGACCGAGCCCGCCTCGACCGACTTTGTATGG
>JACQUF010000027.1 GCA_016210435.1 Chloroflexota bacterium | reverse complement strand
GTGATGTCCCGCGTGCGGTAGCGAATGACGGGCATACCCTCCTTGGTCAGGGTCGTGATTACCAACTCACCCTTCTCGCCGTACGGCAGGGGCTCGCCGGTTGCGGTGTCGACCACCTCGGGAAGGAAGTGGTCCTCAAAGATGTGCAAACCCTGCTTCTGCGGGCATTCGACGGCTACCCCCGGCCCCACTATCTCGCTTAGCCCGTAGGAGTCCAGCGCCAGGATGCCGAGCTTCGCCTCGATCTCCTCGCGCATTCTATATGACCAGGGCTCGGCGCCGAGGAAACCGACCTTGAGCTCGCTCTCGCGAAGGTCGACGCCCATGTCGGCCGCCGTCTCCGCCAGGAACAGGGCGTAGGATGGCGTGCAGCATATCGCCGTGCTCCCCAGGTCCTGCATCAGCATGATCTGCCGCTTGGTGTTGCCGCCGGACATCGGGATCACGGCCGCGCCTATCCGCTCCGCACCGTAGTGAAAGCCGAAGCCGCCAGTGAAGAGGCCGTAGCCGTGCGCGTTGTGCAGTCGATCGGCCCTGGTCACGCCGCCGCACGTGAGCACCCTCGCCATCACCTCGGCCCACATGTCCAGGTCCCTACGCGTGTACGCCACCACGGTCGGCTTTCCGGTCGTGCCGCTGGAAGCGTGTACGCGCATGATCTCCTCCAGCGGGACGGCGAGAAGGCCGAAGGGGTAGTTGTCCCGGAACTCCCGCTTGGTCGTGAAGGGCAGCTTCGCCAGGTCGTCGAGCGAGCGGATGTTGTCGGGCAAAATCCCCGCCTGCTGGAAGGCGGCGCGATAGTACGGGGTTCTTTCGTAAACGTAATGCACAAGCGCCTGCAGCCTCTCCAGTTGGAGCTCGCGCATCTGCGCCCGCGGAAGCGTCTCGAGTTCCTTGTTCCAAATCACTGCGCTACTCCCCCGTTCGCCCTCATGTTTGAAGGGGCAAGGGTCAGGGGTCAAGGGTCAAGGAAACGAGAAGCCGCTCTCCCCCTTTTCGCCCTTTCGCCTCTTCGCCTCTTGTCCCCCCATCGGGGCACAGCAGCGCTGATGCCCCTACAGATCTTGCCCCTGGTCCTCTGGCCTCCGCCGGGGCACAGCAGCGGTGATGCCCCTACGGATCTTGCCGCCGATCCTTGACCCTTGACCCTTGCCCCTTGACCCTTGACCCTCTCATATGTCCCGCCGGTCGATTACTCTCTTCGCCTTGCCCTCGCTGCGCTGTATGGTGTGGGGCTCGACCAGCTTGACGCGCGCCACTATGCCAAGTACGCTCTCGATCTCGGCCCGCAGCTTGCGCTCGAGCTCCTCCAGCTTGCGAACCTCGTCGGAGAAAATCTCCTCGGACACCTCTACCCAGATCTCGACGTCGTCAAGGCTGGTCTGGCGATCCACGATTATCTGGTAGTGCGGCTCCACTCCCTCTACCTCTAGCAGCACCGACTCGATCTGGGACGGGAAGACGTTGACTCCCCGGATGATCAGCATGTCGTCCGTCCGACCGGTCACCTTCGCCATGCGCACCGAAGTCCGCCCGCAGCCGCATGGCTCCGGATCCAGGCTCGTGATGTCCCGCGTGCGGTAGCGGACGACGGGCATGCCCTCCTTGGTCAACGTCGTGATGACCAACTCGCCCCTCTGGCCGTACGGCAGGGGCTCGCCGCTGAAGGGGTCGACCACCTCGGGAAGGAAGTGGTCCTCGCAGATGTGCAGCCCTCGCTTCTCGGGGCACTCCATGGCCACGCCGGGCCCCACAATTTCGCTGAGTCCGTAGACGTCCAGGGCCAGTATGCCCAGCTTCGCCTCGATCTCATTGCGCATGCGGAACGACCACGGCTCGGCGCCGAAAATGCCGACTCTCAGGTCCGACGCGCGGAGGTCGATGCCCATCTCCGAGGCCGTCTCCCCGAGAAACAGGGAGTAAGAAGGCGTGCAGCACAGCACCGTGCTCCCCAGGTCCTGCATCAGCATGATCTGCCGCTTGGTGTTGCCCCCGGATATCGGGATCACGGTGGCTCCTACCCGCTCGCCGCCATAGTGGAACCCGAGGCCGCCGGTGAAGAGGCCGTAGCCGTAAGCGTTGTGGATGGTATCGGCGCTGGTCACGCCCGCGATGCTCAGGGCTCGCGCCATCGCTTCAGACCACATGTCCACGTCTTTGCGTGTGTACCCGACCACGGTCGGCTTGCCGGTGGTCCCGCTGGAGACGTGGACTCGGACAACCTGCTGCCGCGGCACGGCGAGAAGGCCGAAGGGGTAGTTGTCCCGGAACTCCCGCTTGGTCGTGAGGGGCAGCTTCGCCAGGTTGTCCAGGGAGCGGACACTATCGGGCGAGATCCCCGCCTGCTGGAAGGCGGCGCGGTAGTACGGGGTCCTATCATAGACGTAGCGTACGAGCGCCTGGAGCCTCTCCAATTGAAGTTTTCGCATCTGCGGTCGTGGAAGCGCCTCAAGCTCTTTGTTCCAGATCATTCCTTACACCTCGCGTAGGGGCAGAGCGCCGCTCTGCCCCTACTTGGTTTGAGACCGACTCGTCCTTCTCAGAAGGACGAGTCGGTCTAGTGCTCCACCAGCCTCAGCCCGCCCCCGCTCGAATGCCATGATGTTCAGCTCTTTGAATCGGGCCGGCACACGCTTGACCAGCGCTTCGACAAAAACCTCCGGCTCCACGGGCAGGAAACTTGATAGGACGCCCAGGAGAAGAACGTTGAGCACCCGGGGGTTCTTCAGCTCGGTCGCCAGGGCGGTGCCGGGCACGAGGAACACCCGGTCGGTGCGCGCGCGCAGCAAGCCCATCACCTCGTCGTCGCTCGGATAGCGGTCCGCCCCGGCGCTCACGGAAAGGGGCAGGATGCGGTGGTCGTTCAATATGGCGACCGCGCCCGGGCGCAGATACCCGGCGAAGCGGGCCGCCTCCAGCTTCTCCGTGGCCAGCAGATAGTCCACGCACCCTACTCTGGGGAGCGGCGACCTGACCTTCTCTCCAATGCGCAGGAAGCTCACCACGCTCCCGCCGCGCTGGGACATGCCGAACACGTCGGACTTCTTCACATCCATTCCCATAGCCAGCCCGACGTCGGCGAGTAGATCGCTCGCCAGCACGATCCCCTGACCCCCCACTCCCGCAATAACGAAGTCAGCCTTCACCGGGTCACCTCATGAAACCACGAAGAAGCACCAAGATTCGTCAATTTCCTTGCCCCTTGCCCCTTGACCCTTGACCCTCAAGCGTTGCGAGCGGCTTAATCGCGTCCTCCGGGCAGGCCAGGCCGCAGACGTTGCAGTACTCTCCGACGCAGATGGCCGGGTCGATGTAGGCTTTGCCGTCGCGGTAGGAAATGGCCGGGCAGCCTACACGAACGCAGGCCGCGCAGCCGTCGCACCCCTCCAGATCCACGCCCAGCCGCCCCTCAGACGGCTTGACCTGCAGCGCGCACGGCCCGCGCACTATCACCACCGAGGGCTCGTCGCGCATGACGCAGCCTCTTAACGTGTCCTCGATCTGCTGCAAGTTAAAGGCGTCGACGACGTGCACGTCGCGGACCCCGAGTCCCCGCACGACCATCTCCAGGTCCACCTTGATGGCCGGATTGCCGCGGGCGTCGGTGCCGGTGCCCGGGTGACCCTGGTGGCCGGTCATAGCGGTGGTGGAGTTATCCAATATCACCGTCGTGATCGTGCCGTTGTTGTAGACGACGTCGAGCAGGGGGGTGATGCCGGAATGAAAGAACGTGGAGTCGCCGATGACCGCGACCACCTTGTTCTTGACTCCCGCCTTTTCCAGGCCAAGCGCCTGGCCGATGCTGGCTCCCATGCAGGCGGTTGTATCCAGCGCCAGAAGGGGCGGCAGGACGGCGAGCGTGTAGCAGCCGATGTCGCCCGTGATTATCGCTCCCGATCGCTTGAGCTGGCCCAGCACCTGGCGGTCCGGTGGCGCGTCCGGGTCGTGGACGCCGCGATAGAATCCCAGCCGCTTGAGCGCGTAGAAGGCGGCGCTGTGCGGGCAGCCGGGACAGAGAACGGGCGGCCGGGCCGGTAGGGGCAGAGCGCTGCTCTGCCCCTTCGGGAGCGGATCGAGCGGCGCCGGCGCGGCGTCCAGAAGGCCGGCCGTGCGCGCGGACCTCTCGATGACGTCCGGGTTGAACTCTCCCACTATCGGGAATATCTCTTTCCCGGTCACCTCGAGGCCCAGGGCCCTCACCATCTCTTCCAGGAACGGATCCAGTTCCTCGACGACGATCAGCCTTTCCACCTGGGATGCGAACTCCTTCACCAGCCGGGTCGGGAGCGGGTAGCTCATGCACAGCTTGAGGTACGACGCATCCGGGAATACCTCCCGCGCGTACTGGTAGGCGACGCCGCTGCTGATGATTCCCATGGAGGGATCGCCGGGCTCGATGCGGTTGAACGGGAACGTCTCGGCGAACTCCGCGAGCTGCCTTATCCTTTCCTCCATTATCGGGTGGCGGCGCCGCGCGTTCGCTGGGATCATCACGTACTTCTCCGGACTGCGGACGAACCGCGGGACCGGGCGCGCCGGCTCGACGTCCCTTACCTCCACGACCGACTTAGAGTGGGAGATGCGGGTGCTCGACCGGAAAAGGACCGGCGTGTCGAACCGCTCGCTGATCTCGAAGGCGTCAAATATGAGGCCGTACGCCTCCTGGCTGTCGGTCGGTTCGATCAAGGGCACCTTGGCGAACCGGGCGTAGTGGCGGTTGTCCTGCTCGTTTTGTGAGCTGTGCATGCCCGGGTCGTCCGCGCTGATGACGACCAGCCCGCCGGTTGGGCCGGTCACGGAGGCGGCGAAGAACGGGTCGGAGGCCACGTTCAGGCCCACGTGCTTCATCGAGACCAGCGTACGCACTCCGGCGTACGCCGCGCCCAGGCCTACCTCCATGGCGACCTTCTCGTTAGGCGACCACTCAGCGTAAACC
>JACQUF010000287.1 GCA_016210435.1 Chloroflexota bacterium | reverse complement strand
GACGTAGCCTGGCTCGCCGCACGGACCCCCGGTGTCGGCGGCCTCGTCATCGGACCAGCTGCCTACTACCGCTATCTCGCAAGTCACGTGAGCGGTGAGGCGACGCGAGAAGCGGCGGTAGGCGCGATCGCCGACCGGTACCGCCGGTTGCGCTCCCTGTTCACCGAAGCCCGCCGGACTTCAAACGTCCCCTAGCGCAGTCTGTCATCCTTAGCGCTTTTCAAGCTGTCATCTTGAGCGGAGCGAAGGATCTGTTCGCGCGTATGTGTCATGAATAGCGGTCGCCCCATAAGCGCGTCCGCGATCCGCGCTTTCATATTTGACCTTGACGGGACCCTCGCGGACACCGAGGTTCTCAAGGCCCGTACGTACGAGCACCTTGTCCAGCAGCTGCTGAATGCGCCCGCGCCGGACCCGCGGGTCCTGGAGCTCTATCCGACACTCATCGGAGGCACTGACGAACAGATGGTGCGTGCCCTCGTCGACAGGTTCGGGCTTTCTGCGCCCCTCGCGCCATATCTCGAGAAATACCAGGTCGGTGAGCCGTGGCTCGCGCTGCACCATCTGCGGTTCGATGTATACCGGGCGAAGTTCGCTACTGCAGAAAGGCTTCGTGCGCACTCATACACAGGGACCGTCGAAATGGCACGCGCCCAGCATGCCGCAGGCAGAACGGTCGCGGTGGCAACGTCTTCGCCCACCGACGAGGCGAGGCGCGTCCTGGACGCTCTCGGCCTCTCGGACGTGGTGACCGAAGTCGTCGGACTTGATCAGGTCAAGCGGCACAAGCCGCACCCCGAGATTTATCTCCTGACCGCAAAAAAAATCGGGGTACAGCCATCGGAAGCCATCGCCATCGAAGACTCCCCCACGGGCATTCGGGCCGCCCTTTCCGCGGGCATGGCGTGTGTCGCAATCTCGAATCAGTTCACCGATGGGAAGCTGCGCGCCCAGGCGTTTCTCAGCCAGGAGTGGATCGTCTACGATCGGCAACGGCTCAATGAAGTGGTCGAACGCCGGATCGCCACACTTGCTGCTGATGCGTAGACCACCACGGTTTCGAGACGTCGATCCTGCGGGGTTGTCGCTTCCCGAACTGATATCCCTTCACGAAGAGCTTGGGGCCTGGATCGAAGAGGCGCTCGCCGCCCGGGCAGGGGATGCCGCGCCCGACGACGACCTGTACGACGCCGTCTACGGCGCGCTTGCGCGGTTATCGCGGGAGCGTGTGCTTCGTCAGCAAGGCGAAATCCGAGGACACTGAGGGGACTCAGCGCCTGATACCAGTTGCCGGACATCAGGCGCATCTCACAGGAGCCCCCGTCGCCGCGCCTGCTCCTCCAGAAGACGGCGCACATCCGGGTCCTTCACGTCCGGGGTGCCGCGGATCTTCACGTGACGCAACCGCTTTCCCGTGCCCTCGAGACGGTGCGCCGGGTCCGGCAGGTCCACCCCATCGCCAAACTCAAGGTTGACGTAGGCCCGCTGGGGGTGCACGGCGACCACTACATCTCGCATTTTCCCGCCTGCCGAGTAATGAATGGCGCCCCATCCCAGGTGCACTTTCTCGGTGGTGCCGGGCATCACGTCCTTGACCTTCGCGCGCAGCTGTTGAGCGAGAAAGCGAACCTCGGGGCTAAGCTTCTTCAGGAGCGGTTCTGCGGGGTCGGCCGTCATGGCATTTCCTCCTCTGAAGCGTTCACAACTGTTCATCTCGCAGTCGTTCGGACGGGCTCAAGCCTGTGCTCCCCGGGGGTGCTTCTTCGGGGGGGCGGATATCCCTGAACCCGAGCAAGAGGGCCGCGTTGTAACCGAACTTGATCGCGGTGGCGACGACGAAAGGTGATACGGATAGCGCCGCGCCCGTCCAGAGAAGGCCGGTCAGCGCGGGGCTCGCGGCCCGGCCAACCGCCCGGCTGACGTTGGCGATCCCGGCCATCGCCATGCGTTCGCCCGGCTCGACAACGGCC
This sequence comes from Chloroflexota bacterium, assembly GCA_016210435.1. Taxonomy (GTDB): domain Bacteria; phylum Chloroflexota; class Dehalococcoidia; order Lucifugimonadales; family Lucifugimonadaceae; genus VGZT01. The sequence goes on along the minus strand of JACQUF010000287.1, from coordinate 2,682 downwards.
ATCGCGTACGACTGCCGGGTCGGTACGTCCATCTCGTTGAACAGCCCGCGAACCAGCCAGGCGCCGATCGCCAGCGGCGCGGTCGGCGCAAGCCCGAAAACCACGACAAGTCCGTTTGCAATGACCTGCGTCCAGACCATCGTATTCAGGAGCCCGAACCGTACTGCGATTCTCGGCGCCACCCACAGCGACCCCATGTTGAGCAGGTGGGATATCGCTATTACCGGCGCTATCGCGCCCTCGGACATTCCAAACTTCGTCGCAAGCCAGAACGCGATCAACGGGTTGATGATCATTCCACCCGCGAATGCGTCGACGCCGAGCAGGAATGAGAACTTGAAGATCCTGGACCGCGAGGACGCTGCCATGGGATTGAAGACGCGCCTGGCTTCGCGGACCTTGGCTTCTATGGCCGGTGTAAGAAAGAGATACAGGGCAGTGGCGGCCAGGTTGAGACCCGTATACGCGCCAAACGTGACGCGGTAGGCATCGACAAGTTCCAACCCGGAAAACCGGGTCAGCAGAGGCGGGAGTCCGCCTGCCAATGCTCCCAGTGCCACCGATGCCGACGAAACGATGCCGAGGTATGAGAAGGCTGACGTACGCCTCGAATCCGGTGCGACCTCTGCGAGCGCAGTCTGCTCGAGTTGCAGCAGGGGTCCCACGTTCATACCGGTCGCCGCATATCCCCCGAGGAATGAGCCGGCAGCCAGCCAGGCATAACTGTCGGTCAACGAAAGTGCAGCGCCGGCCAGTGTCGTGACGAGGCTCAGACCGACTACCAGCCGCTTCCTGCCGATCATGTCCCCGACTACTGTCGCCGGGAGAGACAGAACGACGCCGCCGATCAGGCTCAGGGTCAGGACAAATCCGATCTGAGCGGTGTCGAGGCCCAGCAGGCCCAGATAGATCGCGATAAGGACCGAAAGAATCCCCATCCCGGCCGCGCGGATACCCCTGCCGGTGACCAGGATCAGGGTGTCACGGCCAAGCCATCCAGCGCCGGAATCAGAACGTGTCGTCGCGGCTTCGCCCTGCTGACTCGTTTCGGGGTCCTGGTCTTGAGGTTAGCCCCACACGATAACCATCTTTCCGGTGTCCTGTTTGTCGAACCGCCGGTAGGCTTCCACGCCATCCTTGATCTGGACGCGTTCCGTGATCAGGTCCTGCAACGGCACGCCACGGTCAACTACGAACCTCGCGACCTCTTCCATTCCGAACGTGCTCACGGTCCAAGAACCGTAAATTGTCAGGTGCCGATGGATGATATCGGGCGTGGCCTCATAGACCGCCTGTCCCCGTTCGCCGACGAGCGCGCAGCGCCCGAAGATCCTGGCGGATGTCGCCGCCTGCTTTCGGGTGAGCGGAATCCCAACCGCCTCGATTGTGGCGTCGGCGCCCTCCCCGCGCGTGAGCGACTTGATCTGTTCGACGGAATCGCCGTCATTGGGATTGACCGCCTTCCAGGCACCCGCGGTGCGGGCAAGCGCCAGCCGTTTCTCTGACGGATCGACCGCTATGATCCGCGCGCCCATTGCCATTCCCAGCATCGTTGCGGCAAGGCCGACGGGCCCCTGCCCGAATACCGCAACGGTGTCACGCCCGCTCACCTGAAGTTTGGTCAATGCGAGGTACGCGGTGCTCGACCCGCATGCCAGCATCGCGCCCACATCGAAAGACAGCTCGTCTGACAGGGCCACACAGGTCCGCTCGTTGCACACCATGTAATCGCCGTGCCCGCCATGCAGAGAGCCGCCGTAATAACCCTTTTTGAATTTGGTGTCGCTGCACAGCTGCTGATAGCCCATCTGGCAGTAGCGGCAGCGGCCGCAGCCGAGGTAGTGGTGCTGCATCACGCGAGCGCCAACGCGGACCCGAGTCACACCCGGTCCCAGGGCCACGACCTCGCCGCAAGGCTCATGTCCGATCCGATTGTCCGGAAAGCTGGTCTCAGCGGCAGGTCCTCGATACTTGTGAAGGTCGCTCCCGCACATTCCCGAGGCGCGCATTCTCAACAGCACCTCGCCCTGGCCAGGCGTCTCCTCAGGGAAGTCGCGCACCTCGGCCCGCCGGTCGCCGAGAAACACCAGGCCCTTCATGTCCGCCTCCGTCTGGCCTTGCGTGATGCGGCCGATAACCGCCGGGCCGAAGTTTACGACGGTCCAAAACCTGTTGCTGCGCTATACTCGCCGCCCAATCCCCTCGCCCCTCCGGGGAGAGGGCCCGCCTAATCCCCTCGCCCCTCCGGGGAGAGGGCGTAGGGTGAGGGCTGTACATGCGCATTTTGATAACGGGCATAACCGGTCGTATCGGCGCCAATATCGCCCGTCACTTTATCCAGAAGGGCCACGAGGTCCGCGGCTTCGTCTGGCCGGGCGATCGCCAGACGGCCAAACTCAAGCTGCTCGATGCCGAGATCTTCGAGGGCGATCTGCGCGACCTTGAAGACGTTCACGCAGCCGCCGATGGCTGCGGCTGGATATTTCACCTGGGGGCCGCGTTTCAGGCGGGTGGACCGTTCACGAACGAGCAGTACCTGGACACGAACGTCAAGGGAACGTTCAATGTCCTCGAAGCGGCAGTCCGCCTGGGGCCATTACTCGAACACCTCTTTTTTGCCAGCACCGACGCGACGATGTCGAAATACCCCCCGGGCGGGATCGAAAATCCGATCACCGAAAG
>JACQUF010000026.1 GCA_016210435.1 Chloroflexota bacterium | reverse complement strand
TCGACGGCCACGCACGCGTTGACCTGATCAACAACATGACGACGTTGATCCTCGGGCACTCGCATCCCGCCGTCGTGAAGGCGGTTTCAGAACAGGCGGCACGGGGGCTGTCCTTCCCGGCGCCATCAGAACTCGTGGTGCGCTGGGCCGAGATACTGGTCGAGCGCATCCCTTCCCTGGACAAGGTGCGCTTCGTGAATTCCGGGACCGAAGGCACCCTAAATGCGATCCGGGCGGCGCGCGCGTTCACAGGCAAGGACAAGATCGGAAAGTTTGAGGGCGGGTATCACGGCGCGCACGACGACGTTGCCGTGAGCGTCGATCCACCGCTGGCCAGGGCAGGTGACGGCAGGTCACCAAACTCCGTGGTCGATTACCTCGGTGTGCCAGCAAAGTCAGCGGAGCACACCATCGTCATGCCCTACAACGATCTGGATGCCTCGCTGGCCATCATCGAGAAGCATAAGCACGAGTTGGCCGCGGTGATCGTCGAGCCGGTGATTGGCCGTCTTGGCATGTTGCCCGCCGACCTCGCATTCCTGAAGGGCTTGCGGGACGTAACGAGGCGGCACGGGATCATCTTGATTTTCGATGAGGTGATCGCTCTGAGGGTCGCCCGCGGGGGCGCCCAGGAGCGCTTCGGCGTTACGCCCGACATGACCGCCATGGGCAAGATCATCGGCGGTGGGATGCCGGTCGGCGGCTTCGGCGGCCGTGACGACATCATGGAGCTGTTTAGCCCGAAGAATGGCCCGAAGGTCAAACACGCCGGCACGTTCAACGGGAACCCCATGACGGCAGCGGCTGGAATCGCCACCTTGGAGGCGCTGACTCCCGCGGTCTATCGCTGGCTGGACGACCTCGGCGACCGCGTGCGTTCGAAGCTGTCCGATCTGATCAGGGACCGAGAAGCGCCGATGGGAGTCACGGGGATCGCATCGCTGTTCGCATTGCAGTTCACGACGGTTCCGATCCGAGACTATCGCTCGGTGCAGACCAACGACAGGACGCTCCAGAAGTTGATGTTCTACGGTCTGCTGAACGAGGGCTTCGCGCTCTCGCCGGCCTGCGCGGGAAACGTCTCGGCCGCAATCAATGAGAAGGACGTGGACGCGTTCGTGGCCGCAGTTGGCCGCGTCCTAGATCGGGCCGGCCTGAAATAAGAGGCGGCCGTCCAACCTACCTATCTGTCGAACGGCAGGCCCGCGACCTTTTCCAGATCGCTTTCAAACTCCATCAATTCCCGCTCGAATCCGTTTGGCTTCACGCGCGGGTTTTCGTCTTCGTCCATTTCCTCGACGATTTCAGGCCTGATCGCTCGGCGATCGAGCAGGAGCTCCGGCCTGACCTCGCCCTGCGCAGGGCCCGTCTCCTCGTCGCCAGCCCAATGGTGCAGGCTGGGCGGAAACGATGTGATGTTCGCCTGCTTCGGTGATCGATAGATCTCCCGCACCAGCACATTGATCGTCTGGTGAGTGAAACTGGCGACCGTGGTGTCGTAGCGGTTCCCGCCCGCGATCAGCCTGGCGACTCGATGCGCCACTTTCGGCTCGAGAGTCCCCAGGTATTCACATCGAATTGTGGTAACCCTGACGTCGAGGTTCTTTACATCGAGTCTGAGGATGTCGCCGGGGGAGATAGCCGCCAGCGTTCTTGCCGGGGCGGGCCTCCGAAGTTCGGTCAACACGGTGCTCCCGCGGGCCGCCATGAACGAGGTTGCCATCGGCTTCTGGGCGCCGACGACTCTCGTCTGGCCCGCTGGTGTCGATTCGAGCTGCTTCAGCCGTTCGAGGTTTCTCCCGGCGATCTGGTTCGCAGGCTGGAGATCGCGCGCTCGCTCAAATGCCGCGATCGCCTCTATGATCCTCCCGAGCTCGGTGAGCGCCTTGCCCAGGCGGTTATGCGCCTCCACGTCATTGGGCGAAAGAGCGATCAGCGCGCGGTTAGCTTTGACCGCGTCGTCCCATTGCCCTGACTTTGCATGGGAAACGGCGCGCTGTGCGAGATCCAGGATTGGATCCGCAACTACAACTGGCTTTGGTTGCTGCATCCGTATGTCCTCCCGGCTCGCAGCGTTAGCTTTGACATTCGAACCGTCAGACGGCCGGATATTAGGAAGCCGCCGAAGTTCGTGCAAGGTACTTTCACGGGGTTTTGATGTGGATTTACACGGGACCCGGTTAGGTGGTCGCCGACCCCGGGACCGAGAACGATGCCGCGGCCCGAAATGTCAGGTGGTCGTTTTCGGGGGACGGTGAAAGCGGAGGGGCAAGAGCGTCCTCAAGGCCTCGAAGACGATGTGCGCTGACATTTTCGATTTGCCCGCCCGGCGCTGGGCGAACCGGTACGGGTGCTCGACGACCCTCATGCGGTGGAATTCGCACCAGTGCGCGACTTCCGCCTGGAAGCCGAATCCCGCGTTCCTGAATTTCGCGAATGGCAGCCGTTCTAGCGCCGAACGGCGGAAGACCTTGAACCCGGACGTGGCATCGTGGACCTCGAGGCCGACAAGCCATTTGATGCCAAAATTGCCGAACCTGCTCAACGTCCTGCGGGAAAGGCTCCACGACGGGTCCGCGCTGCCGCCACGCATATACCTGGAGCCGGCGACTACGTCCGCCTCTCTGGCTTTTTCCAGCATCCGCGGAACCTCGGCAGGTGGATGCGACAGGTCTGCGTCCATCTCGACGATGAATTCGGCCCGCGTCTTGAGCGCCTCGCCGAACCCTTCGATATATGCCCGGCCCAGGCCCTGCTTGCCCGGGCGGTGGATGACCTTGAAGTAGCCGGGGTATCTCGCTGCGATTCCCTCCGCGATATCCCCGGTGCCGTCCGGAGAGGCGTCGTCGACGACCAGGAACCCGAAGCCCTCGATGTTCAGCCGGCGGAGTTCATCAACGACGACCGGCAGGTTTTCGGCTTCGTTGTAGGTGGGAATGACCACGACCACCCGTGGGTTGTCGTCTGATGATCCCGCTTCCCCTGGAGGACGCAGTGTGGCTTCTGAACCACCTCCCCGTAAGGGAGGGGGCGTAGCGGTGGCCAAGGCTGATGCCTCTCTCCCCTTGGGAGAGTCGCCGGGCTCACCCTGGACGTGGGAGGCGAGTCCCGACTCCCCCGCCCCCTTACCCCCGCCCTCCAGGGGCGGGGGCTGTGGGCGTGGCGGTGTCGACGATGGAGAGGGCCGGGGTGATCCTCCTCCTCCCCATGTTGATACCCCTCTCCCCTCGGGAGAGGGCACGGGTGAGGGCGATTCGCCTGTCGCCTCTCCCTTCGAATACCGCCCGCGCAGCGCGTTCCAGCGTACGCGCAGGATGTCCAGGAAACCGGAGGCCCCTTTCCGCAGGGTCATCCGGCTCCCGCCGCCGTAGTGCCAGTCGATTGGGACTTCCCGCAGGCGGAGTCCCGCCTTTCTGGCGATGTAAAGGACTTCTACGTCGAAACCAAAACCGTGAAGTCGCTGTCTGGCGAACAGC
>JACQUF010000263.1 GCA_016210435.1 Chloroflexota bacterium | reverse complement strand
TTTCTACTTCGTTGCGGATGGCAGCCGGCAATCGACCGGTGGCCAACAACCGTTCCCTTAGCCGAAGACGGGCTCGATGAAGCCGGACCTTCACGTTGCCCACGGAAATCCCCATACCGGCCGCGATTTCTCGGAGCGTCAGCTGCTCGAAGTAATAGAGCAGCGCAGGTACTCTGAGCGTGACTGGCAGCTCGCCGACCGCGTCTAGCACCTTCTCGCGGATTTCTTTCTCGACGAGGGCGTCGGCCGGATCCGGTTCGGTTGACGCAAAGTCGATCGCTTCAAACCGAAGACCGTCGTGGAGCAGGTCGAGAGAAGTTTCGTCAGCTCGAACTCGGCTGCGCAGGTGCGCGCGGCAGAGGTTGAGGACGATCCCGCAAAACCAACTCGAAAAGCGGCCCGGATCACGTAGCTGGTGAATCGAGCGTACGACCTCGATTGCGGCGTCCTGCACGATGTCTGCGGCAACATCCGAGCCAGCCACCATCCTCCGGGCAACGCGCAGCCCGAGCGACCGATGACCTTCGACCAGGTCGCCGAGCGCGCGGGCGTCACCCGATTGTGCCCGCAGCACAAGTTCACGTTGACCGCAGGGGTTGTTCATTACCGCCCCAAGTGAATGCTGACACATGATTAGTGGGGATCTGCGCCACCGAGGTTACAGTCACGCCAATCCGGCTCTGATGGTGGAGCACACTGAACGACGAAGACCCGCGCCGATTTCGGGAGATTCCAGGGCAAAGTCGTCGAACCGTCGGCGCGGGACGGGCTTAGGTGGATCGCAGATGCGAGCGGCTCGAGGTGCCACGGCGGACGTGGAAAAGCGCGCACGAGCCGCTGGCAAGACTGCCGGTACCGATAATGTCGGGCCTACGGCGCTCGATCTCCTCACCGAAAAGGCCAGGGAGCTGATCGTATCCCGCGACCGGGTCCGCTATTCCGGGTCTAGGTCGTAGACCTCTCCCAGATCGGGGTCTTGCCATCCGCACCGTGCTGCCGCACGTGGAGCTGTGGCATTCGACTTCCCCGGTGCGTGTATACGACCATGCTGTGGATCCAGTAGCAGGGTTCGCCGTCTGGTTCATGGTTGTACTGGCGGTGAAACACATACATCGGCTTGTAAGCCGCGCCGCGGGGCGGGACCACAAAGTCGCGCACCAAAGTGTTCTCAGGGTCGGCGATCGCAATCGAACCGGGACCTGACACGACGTAGAACCCCTCTATCCGGTTGTCGTGCATGTGGAGCGTGTTGCCCTTCCCCGGCTCGAAGATCGCGGGATAGTGGTGCGGGTAGGCCGGATAGTCGGCGTGACAGATCGTGACCAGCGCCACAAGCGGCGTATTGCCTTGATTCTCGATCGCGTGGCGGAGATTCTGGGTGACTATGACCTCCAACCCAGGACCGAGGGGAATCTCGGTCGGCCTGCTCCGAGAGTCGCCATCCAGCCATGCACGAAGCACTCCCCTGCCCTCCAGGACGTGGATGGCTTCGCTTGGACCTCCTTCGATTGGCCTGGTAGCCATCCCAGGCTCGTAGGTCCGTTCGCCGAGCGTAAACGTGTCGTCTGCCGTCGTCTCCTTGCACAGCAGTTTGATGAACGAGCCGAACTCATGTCGTTCGATGATGCCGTCCTCGCGGGGCACGACGATCCGGCCCGAATACGCCGGCTTCTTGCGCGGCAGGGGTATGTACGGGACGCGACCTTCGCCAGGTAGCACCGGCATCATCGTCTGGTCCTCCCTTGCAACTTCAACACCGGTAGCGCTCGAGCACACTCTCGTCCAGGGACACCCCAAGGCCCGGACCATCCGGCACGTAGCCGAAGCCCCCTTCGATTCGGACCGCGCCGCCCACAATATCGGCTACGTGAAGGCGCGGTCCAAGCAGGTCGGCCGGGTATAGATGGTTCGGCAGGGCGGCGCCCAGATGCACGCTCGCCGCAATCTTGATCCCTGAATCATGACTTGTGCCCATCGTCCAGCCAATCCCCGCGCACTCGAGCGCGGCCACGATCTGGGCAGTGCGGAAGATTCCCCATTGCGACGGCATGATGTTGACACACCTGATACCGGGGCCGGCTTTTCGGATGAGCCCGGTCAGGTCTTCGAAGGAAGACCAGCCTCCGTGAACGGACAGGGCGATCCCGAGTGAGTCGGCGAGCGCCTGGTAGTCGTCCCAGTCCAGCGGACAGGGGTCTTCCACAAGCTCGAATCGAACGCCATCGTCCAGAAGCCGTCCGTATTGCTGGAGCGCGTCTGCGAACGAATGGCCCATGTTACTATCCGGCCTCACCGGAACGGGTTCGACCGCTCTCGCTACGGCCACGATATGGTCGAGATCCCCGGGGACTCCGACCTTCATCTTCATCGCGTGGGTGAAACCCTCGGCCACACGCGACGTCGCCTCGGTGACCTGGTCCTCGATCGACAGGTAAGGCAGCGTCCAGACCAGGGGCACCCGGTCCCTGCATCGTCCGCCCAGGAGCTCGTAAACGGGCACGCCAAGCGCCTTGCCCTTGATGTCGTGGAGGGCGAAGTCCAATCCGGCGACGACAGTCGACCGCCCGAATTCGGATTCCAACTCCGGTACGAGCCCTGAGATATTCGCCGGGTCACGGCCTTGAAGGAATGGCTCAACTTTGTGCGCGACGATGTCGACGACGTCCGCCCCGCGGGCCTCCCCCAGGCCCTCGAATCCCTCATCGGTCCTCATACGGAGCACCGTCGTCTCGAGATGGGTCATTGGCCGTCCGGCCTCTTCCGTGTGACGGTTCCGCCACGGGACGCGGTACGGGATCGAAATCGGTATCGCTCCGATGGCTGTGATCTTCATGGCCGCATTCTATTGCAGACCACGCCGCCTCCGTCGCATTTCTCCATTCCTCGCCGCGCGCTTTGACGGTAACGCGGCCCGGTGCTAGATTGCGGCCGATATCTGCCTCTGCCCCCGGTGTTGGCGATCCCCCGGGGCTCTTTTCATCGGAGGTGCGGGCCTTGACCATCACCGTCTCCACGGACATCAGCCTGATTGGCCACTTGATGCGCCGGGCAGCGTTCGGCGCACCCGCGTCGGAACTGGAAGCGCTCGCGGGTCAGGGTTATGACGCAATCGTCAACGACCTGCTTCACTCCGAGCGCCATCCTCGACTCGAAGAGGACCTGCTCGAGCGGTACCATTCCGAGCACGCCGGGGATCTCTCTTATCAGTGGACGTCATCCCGTTGGCTGTACCGGATGATCAATACCGCGAGACCGCTCGAAGAGAAGGTCGCCCTGATGTGGCACGGGACCTTCGCAACCGGCGCGTCCAAGGTGATCAACCCCCCTTCAATGAACGCCCACTACGAGATGCTTCGCGACTACGGGCTCGGCAATTTCCGGGTTCTGCTTCAGAAGCTCTCCCGCGATCCCGCGATGCTGTTCTGGCTCGACCAGCAAACGAACCATTCGGCCGCCGTCAACGAGAACTACGGACGCGAGCTCCTGGAGCTCTTCAGCATGGGCCGCGGGAATTACACGGAGGACGACGTCCGGGCATGCGCCCGAGCATTCACTGGCTGGACGTTGGACCAGGTGATCCCTCGCTACCCGCATGGCTATTACCCGCCCAGGTTTGTCTATCGTGAGGAGGACCACGATCACGGCCTCAAGACGTTTCTCGGGAAGACCGGCGACTGGAACGGCGACGACATCATCGACATGATCGTGGAACAGCCGGCGACGGCCAGCTTCGTTGCGCGGAAGGTCTTCGGCTTCTTCGTATCGGACGAGCCGGACAACGCAGTCATATCCGATATCAGTCGGTCTTTCCAGCAGTCGGGATATGAGATCAGGCCGGTCCTGGGCCATCTGTTCCGGTCGGACGCCTTCAAGAAGGCGCGTTTCAAGCGAGTCAAGAGTCCTGCGGAATTCGTGGCCGGTACCGAACGGCTCGCGGGCGCCCACCGCGAGGCTCACCAATTCGGGCTGGACGGCCTCTCTGAAGCGACCGGCCTGATGGGCCAGCAATTGTTGAATCCGCCCACCGTCGAGGGCTGGCACACGGGTCGGGAATGGATCGACTCGTCATTCCTGGTCCAGCGTGTCAATTTCGCATCGGACAGGCTCGGAAACCCGGCAAATCCGGGGATCGCCTCGGTGATCGAACGCATCGCTTCCGACCGCACGACTATCAACCCGGACGACCTGATCGAGGCGTGCCTCTATGAGATGGGCGCACTTGAGGCTATGGACGCCACGAAGCAGGCGATCAAGAGCGAGCTGGAGCTGGCAGCCCCGCTCGACTGTTCACAACATGGGCGGCAGGAGTTCACCGGGATCACCGCCGACGTGCTCCGGCTCATAGCAAGTTCCCGTGAATTCCAACTCGCCTGACCATTTGTCCGCGGCGACCGCGCGTACCGGCCGGGAGGATTGCAATGCCGTCTGAAAACGGAACCAGGAGACTTGACGGATCGCGTGACGGGAGGCATCCGGTCTTCGCCGTGCTTCAGCTTTCCGGAGGAAACGACTTCCTCAACACGGTAATTCCGTATGCCGATCCGCTGTACTTCGACTACCGAAAGACGGTTGGAATCCCCGACGGCCAGGTGCTCAGGCTGAACGACCGCCTCGGCCTGCATCCCGCCATGGGCCCGATCAAGAGCCTCTTCGATCAGGGCAAGGTCGCGGTGATCCCAGGCGTCGGGTACCCCGAACCGGATCGCTCGCATTTCCGATCGATGGATATCTGGCACACGGCCGAGCCAGCCAGGTACATCTCCGAGGGCTGGCTGGGCAGGGTGATCCGGGAGTTGGACCCGAAGAAGGAGAATGTGCTCACCGGAGTCAGCTTTGGGTCGGGCCTGCCGAGGGCGATGTACCTGCCGGGTACGCCGGCGACTTCCGTATCGCAGCTGGAAGGCTACGGGCTGATGACGTCGCTGGCAGGCGCCCGGCAGAGGCAAGCGCTGAAGGCGTTCACGCGCATGTACATGCCCGTAGAGTTCGACGAAGCAGCCATGATCCTCAACCACCTTGGCCAGACCGGTCGCGACGCCCTGGCCGCGGTCGACCTCCTGAAGGTTGCGCCAACAACCTACGAATCCCGGATCGAATACGCCAGCGATCCCCTGTCGCAAAGCCTGAAGGGCATTGCACAGATCCACCTTGCCCGCCTCGGGACCCGCATCTTTTACGCGGAGTTCGGCGGATTCGACGTGCATGGCAACGAAGTCGCAACCCAGGCGAAGCTGTGGGGGATTGTTTCGCGGGCGATCAACGACTTCTTCGCAGACCTGCAGGCGCACAACGCCGCGGACGACGTGGTGATGCTCGTGTTCTCAGAATTCGGGCGGCGCGTACGCGACAACGGGAACGGCACGGACCACGGTTCCGGCGGCGGCGCTTTCCTGATCGGGGAACGTGTCAACGGTGGGGTTTACGCCGAATACCCGTCGCTGGAACCTTCTAAACAGCTGAACGGCGACCTTCGGTTCAACAACGATTTCAGGATGCTCTACACGACCATACTGGAGGAGCACTTCGGTATGCCCGCAGCGCCGATCGTCAACGGCAACTTCGGAAGATTCGATCGTTTGCTGAAGCCGCTTGCCGCGGCGTGAGGGCGGCCTACAAGGGCCTCGTCAAGGAGAAGACGATGACACTGGCACAGGCGCAATCGACGTCAGGACAGGCCGAATCCCGGGCCTATCCGACGCTTCTACGCCTCGGGCACCGCTACGAGACAACCCTCGGACAATTGAACGCCCTCGGAAGACTGCGCGGCGCGGTCGACCTCATCCTCGGCAACGATGGTTGGATCTACGTCCTTAACCGCGGAAGTGAACTCCCCGCGCACGCGCGCCTCCGGATCGTCCGACTGAACGCCGAGGACCAGGGATACGACAGGGAGGTCGCCCCTGACCCCGATAAGACCCCGGCGGCGCCCCAGAAGGGTTCCCTCGCCGCGCCGGTCATGGGCGTGCTCGACCAGGACGGTGTCTTCTTCGTCACCGATGAAAAAGCCAGTACGGTGAACATGTTCAAGAGCACCGGAGAAGCCGTCGGTTGGTGGGGCGAAACGGGAACGGGACCCGGCCAACTCGAAGGCCCAGCCGGCATCGCCCTCGATGGAGACGGCACCCTGTGGATCGCCGATTCCCGGAATCATCGCGTCCAGCACTTCACACGTGACGGACGCTTCCTCGCCTGCTGGGGCGGGTTTGGCAGCCAGCCCGGAGAGTTGAACTTCCCCTGGGGCATCGCGGTCGACCCGATCGACGGAACGCTCGTCGTGTCAGACTGGCGCAACGATCGAATCCAGCGATTCTCCCGGGATGGCAGGGCCCTCATGATCATCGGGCGATCGGGGACCGGAGCAGGTGAATTGAACCGCCCAAGCGGTGTAACGGTCGACCACCATGGGGACATCTACGTGGCCGATCGCAACAACCATCGTGTTCTGCTCTTCAACCGCCGGGGCCTGTTCGTGGAAACGTTCATTGGCGATGCCACGCTGAACGAACAGGGTATCCAGAGGTTGATGGGCAACCCCAACATGCTCCGCCAGCGAGACAACGTGTCCGACCTCGACAGGGAGAAGCGGTTCAAGTTCCCAGCGGCGATCAAGACGAGCGCAGACGGACTGGTGTTCATCCTCGATGCCGGGAGGCACCGGATCCAAGTATACCGAAAGCTGTGCAGGGTCCTACGAGCGGATGAGGTAGACGCGCCCGAACTTCATCTTGACCCGATGCTGAACTGAGGTTGCATTCGAGGCTGCTCGGCAGCATCGCCGTCCGCCTGATAATCGGGCTGGGCTTTGGCGCGGCCGGTGCGGTGATCGGCTACTTCCTCTCCTGGGGCCTACTGACGCCGCAAGCGAGTCTCAACGCAGGGATCGCAGTCTTTTCCACCGGCATCGGCATCGGTGCGGGGCTAGGTTCGTTTCTTGGATGGCTGGACCTCGATCGCTCGAAACTCGCGAACCTCCCTGCCCTGCTGCTGGCGCTGGCCGGAGGGCTGCTGGGCGCGTGGGGCGGCCTTGGCTACGCAGCCTCGGTGTATGACGTTGATATCAAGACACAGGACGCGCGCATCACAGCGGTGGCGGGCGCCGCCTTCGCGGCCAACCTCGTACCCGCGTTATGGCGTCTGAGCTCGGGCCTGTTCGGACGTTCGCGCTGAAGGCGCTGCAACAAAGGCATCGATCCGGGTCTCGAGCAGCTTCTGTGCGTCCGCCAGGCGGGTTTCAATCGCATCCAGGGCCGCCTGGTCCGATCGGACCCGCTCCTGGCATTCGGAGGCGCGCGCCCGGGTCTGCTCCG
>JACQUF010000255.1 GCA_016210435.1 Chloroflexota bacterium | reverse complement strand
GGCTCAAACAAATAGGCCGGCCAGTTCAGGGAGGAGGTCCGTAGCTGGCCGGCCAAGCACGCAGCCGCCACGGGCACACTGGCCGCTGGCGCCCCGTGGCGGGATGCGTCACTCTAAGGAACGCTGACGCCTGCCCTGATGTCAGCACCGGCGGAAACGCCGACGCCCGGATTCCGGCCGGCGTCCGCTTTGGCCGTTGCATCGGCCGAGTTCGAATTGGCTGCTGGACCGGGCGATTGCAGGGAAGCTTGCGTGTTGTCCGACACGGTCGCGCCGGCGTTCTCAGCCGACTTGCGCCGCCCTTTGACCTTGATCTCAGACGCGATCTTGGACCGGGCGTCGTATGCGATCTTGACCCGGTCGCCGGCTTCAATATCGCCGGCCGTCTTGAGCTCACCATCGACGACGACTTCGGTATCGCCGGTGACCTTCAGGGTGATGGCGCCGCCGCCGTCGAGGTTGACCATCAGGTTCCCGTTGCCGTCGACTCCGGACGCGACGGTCCCGGCTGCCACTGGACGATTCGTGGGGTGCTTTTGCCTCGGTTATTGGAAGGCTATGCATCATGAAAAACGACCTGATCTGTGCGGCGTCAGGTCCTCGACCAGGTGAAGCTGGCGGAAACGCGCGCCAACGGCGCGCGAGGCGAAAAAAAGGCGCTGAGAAATACCCGAAGCTATTCGACAGAAATTACGGTGGCGTCTATCGACCCGTTTGGGAGCAGCCGGCCGCGGACGGTGACCCTGGCATTGAGCGTGAGATTGCCGATTACCTGGGCGTTGCTTTCTATGACCCGGACGCCATCAACTTCCAACGGCTTGAGCCTGGTCACGAGCCCGGAAATGACTACCTCTGCGACCGATGCAGGCGCCGGCGCCTGCGTAGGCGAGGGGGTGGCCGTCGGAATCGCGGTGCTCGTTGGGCCTGGCGTATCTGCAGGCGCCAGTGAGCTGGTCGGAGTCGCGGTCGGATCGGGCCCGCGGGGCTCGGCCGTGGGCGCATTCGACTTGCCGCCCGGTTGTGGCACGGCCGTTGGAAGTTCTTGTGGCCCCCCTCCGGGCGTCTCGCTCGATTTCTTCTTTCCGGGCGACTCCTCATCACGCTTCGAAGGGGGTGTTGCGGCCGGCGTAGGTGTGTCCGGCCGCGGGGATGGTGTCGAGGTGGCCGGCACTGGAGACAATGAAGGCAATTCAAGCTTCGGTTTGATCTCGACGGTGACCGCGAGCACCGAACCGTCGGGCTGCAGACCTCCGATCACGCGAACTTCCGCGCCGATGACCAGGACTCCAAGCACCGGGGTTGAAGGTGGAACGCGCACCTTCTTCCCGCCGACGTCCCATATGCTCCCGGTGTAGGAATTCAGCGTGCCGGTGATTTCAACAACGGGCGCGGCCGATGACTGAGGCCGCGTTGCCGGCCGCTCGGGCGTGGGTCTGCTTTCCGGGGTCGGCCGCGGTGTCGGCGTTGCCGTTGGCTCGGTCGGTCTCGCCGGGGGCCGTTCGAAGATAACTACGCTGGCCCTGATCACGCCATCGCTTCCAAGTACGCCGATCACCCGCGCGACCGCCCCAACGACCGGATCTGCGCTCAACCTGGTCTGGTCGGTGATCAGAACACGTCGTCCCGCAACGATCCACCGATCGCCCTCGATGGCGCCTACGAGCCCGGTAAATTCGGCTGGGGTTTCCGGAGTTGGCGTGACCGCGGGCGCGGGCGTGGCGGCTTCGGCCGGCTTTTCTTCCTTGCGGGCCTTCTCATCCCGGGCCTTGTCCTCGTTGGCTTTGTCGCCCTTCCTGCCGGCTGGCGGGATGACTTCGATCTGCCGGGCGCGGAAGCTCCCGTCTTCCGCGGCCTGGACCTCGATGCGGACACTGGCCCCTTTTTCGACTGCAGGGCCGCCGACGGTCTTCACGTCGAGCTTGATCTTCTTGCCGTTTACGGTGATCGACTCCCCTGTCACTTCCTCCAGTTCGCCGACGACCTCTGCGACGGGCTGGATCGGGGTTGGCGTCACGTCGGCCGCCTGAGGTGCGGGCCTCGTGACCCGGCGCTCCGGCTCAAACGGCCTCACGCCAGGCTCGTGCGCCAGGACGCGCACGTCCGGGGTGAATACAAACTGGCCACCCGGGTTGACGCGTACCGTGTCGATCCCATCGAAATCGAGCACGACGACAGTTGTCTTTCGAGGATCGACCTTGAACGGCCGGGGCAGCTCGAACGATGTCGCCGTGAGCCCTGCCTGGTGAGAGACGCCGCCCGCAAGTACCATGGCGTCGCCCAGCTGCAGGCGAAGCCGGGTGTAGGTTCCCGCCGCAACCTCGCGCTCGCCCAGGAATCGAGGCAGCTCTGAAGCCTGTTTGAGATCGAATGTGATCGGACCTTCGATAACCGTGACCCAACCACGATCGCGACCGGATGGCAGATACGCGTCGACGCGCAGGACCGTCGCGAGTACCTGATCGATTCCGGGGGGCGGGGGATCAGATGCACGTAGCTGGATTGAGCCGGGGTCGACGGCGATGGCAAGCGGCTGTGTCTCGGTCCCCGAAAAGGTCTCGATTGCCCGCGCGTACGCATTGCCCGCGGTATTGAACGTCCTTTCGATCTGCGCGTCGGATGCCTTAGAGGCGGTACCCAGCGATACCTGAAGTGCCGCCAGCGCGCGCGACGAGCCGTGAGCAATCCGTTCCTGAAGTTCTGATCGCACCTCCGTGGAAGCTTCAGATGAGAGTTTGCCGGCCGATTCGAGGTGGGACGCAAGGCGCTCCACGACTGCGACTGCCTGAGCGCTGTCCCCGCGTTCGAGGAGGGCGCCGATCTCCTTCGCCCTTCGTTCTGCAAATGACACATGCATGGACGCCCGGTCCTCTTCTGCGATCGCCAGTGCCAGCCGCGCCCGCTCGGTCGCGATCTTCACCGGATAGAACGCGTCGCCGGGGATGGTTCCCCTTGAAGCCGCGACGGTGCCTGTGCCACCAAGAATGAGGAGCAGCACCGCCGTCGCAGCAACGGTCCACCGCTGGACGGGGAATGCCGGCCACGATCTTCGGAACCAGCCGGACCAGGGCGGCATGGCCGCCCGCTGCCGGTCCCTTTGCTCAAGGGCGGCAAGCTCTGCGCGGAGCCGCTCCCGGCCACGCGTCTTCGCCTCGTGGCTGACCTGCACCGAGGCCATGCGCGCGGCTGCGGCGAAGGCGAGGAGGTGCGGCCGCAATTCCTCGGCTTCGTCCGGGTATCGAGCGAGGCACTCATCGATCGTCGCCCCCTGCATGAGCATGGTCATGCAGGCGTCGAGCGCCTCATCAAACCGTCTAACCATCTTCCCTCTTGCCCTGCGGCCGACCTTCACCCAGGATCGAACGCAGCCTCTTGATAGCTGCGCTCTGCATTTCCCGGATTGCTCCGGGTTTCTTGCCGAGGATCTTTGCCACTTCTTCCGACGTCATCTCTTCGTTGCTGAAGCGGAGCGCGATCACCTGGCGTTGCGCCTCGCTCAACTGGTCGAGGGCTTTTTTCAGCTCCTCCAACCGGGATTCGCGTTCAAGGTTCTCCCCGAGGTTCGGATTGATCGAAGGGTCCGCTGGCAGGGCATCGAGCGGTGTCGCCGCAGGCCGGCGAGACTTGCGTCTCAGGTGGTCGACAACCAGGTTGTGCGCGATCCGGAAGACCCAGGCTTCCATCGGCGCGCCGGTCTCCTGGTACGTGTCGATTGAACGAAGAGCGCGGACGAACACCTCACTGGCGAGGTCCTGCGCCTCCGCAAGATTCCCGATTCGGACCGTGATATACCGCGATACCCGCTCATAGTGGGTCTCGTAGAGCTCGGCGACGGCCTGGCGCCGTCTTGCTAGCTCCTCGGTTTTGCCCTGAAGCGTCACCTGACACCTTCATGTCCGCTCAGGGAGCGGCCGAACCGGGGAGGCCGCAAGCAGAGGCTTGACGCGGCGCCCACCGCGTCGCTTGCCTGCGGGCACTCATGAAAACGTCGAGGAAAGGCCGCCGTCAGGCGGCCCGGCGGAGATTATCGCCGTTGCCGGTGCTCCCAGTTTCGGCGAGGGTGGCGGGGTGCCGGACCGGTGTCTGCGTCCGTAGCGCATCATGTCCAGTCCGACGAATGCAGCCATCGCTGATACTGCCCAGGCGACGAAAAGCGCCAACACGAGTGCGTCAGAAACTTACCAATCGTGCATCGTCCCGCAGGGGCTGCGTCGGAGTACGCTGATCCCCGAGGATGCATGCCGTATAAATACCTCGAACACACGGCAGATACCGGGATCATCGCAAACGGACGTTCGCTGGCTGAGGTGTTCGAGAGCGCCGCGGAGGGACTCGCGGCCCTCCTGTGCGAACCCGACACCGTGAAAGAGACGACGAGCCGCGAAATCACGGTATCCGCGCCTGAACTGGAGGCGCTCATGGTCGACTGGCTGGCTGAGATCAACTACCAGTTCGAGGTCGACCGCTTTGCCTATCGACGGTTCAAGGTGAACCGCATAACCGAGACTGAACTCAGGGCCACCGGGCAGGGCGAGCCGATCGACCCGAAGAGGCACCGATTCGGTGAGCAGGTGAAGGCGGTCACGTACCACCAGCTCGAGGTGAAGCGCGGGGCGGACGGGTGGTCGGCAAGGGTGATCCTGGATATCTGAGGAGGTGCAGGCTATGGCTCGCACCACAGGCGCGATACGGGCGCTCAAGCAGATCGACGAAACGCTCTGGGAACTCCCGACAAGCTACAAGCAAGGGATGAGGGTGCCCGGAAGGGTCTTCGCCAGCGAGCGGATGATGCGTGAGGCCGTGGAAGACCAGGCGCTGGAACAGATGGCAAATGTGGCGCAACTTCCCGGCATCGTCGGCTATTCGCTTGCCATGCCGGACATTCACTGGGGCTACGGTTTCCCCATAGGCGGAGTCGCAGCCACGCGCGTCCCGGATGGCGTGATCTCGCCGGGCGGCGTCGGGTTCGACATCAACTGCGGCGTGCGTCTTGTTCGCACGGACCTGACCGAAGAAGAAGTCAGACCGCGATTGGAGACGCTGATCTCGAAGCTGTACGCCAACGTGCCGTCAGGTGTCGGCTCCGAAGGCATGATTCGCCTGTCTGCCAGAGACGCTGACGAAGTCATGCGGAGAGGGGCGAGCTGGGCGGTCGCGCGCGGCTACGGCGTGGACGAAGACCTGGAGGTCACCGAAGAGCGCGGTTGCATGGCGGACGCGGACCCGGATACGGTCGGCGAACGGCCCCGCAAGCGGGGCGCGGAGCAGATCGGGACACTGGGGTCGGGCAACCATTTTCTCGAAGTCCAGGCGGTCGATCAGGTATTCGAATCGAAGGCTGCGGATGCCATGGGCATCACCGGCCGCGGCCAGGTTGTCGTGATGTTTCACTGCGGCTCGCGCGGCTTCGGCCACCAGATCTGCGAGGACTACGTCCGGGAGATCTCAGGCATGTTGCCGGGGTACGGCATCAGCCTCCCCGATCGACAACTTGCCTGCGCCCCGGTCAAGAGTCCGGAGGGGCGGAACTACCTTCGTGCGATGCGATGCGCCGCCAACTTCGCATGGGCAAACCGGCAGACGATCCTGCATGCAACGCGTGAGTCTTTCGAGCGAGAATTCGGCAGATCCTGGCGACAGCTTGGGATGCACCAGGTCTACGATGTTTCGCACAACATGGCCAAGATCGAGGAACACGAGGTCGAGGGCAAGAAGTCGACGCTCTGCGTGCACCGGAAGGGCGCCACCCGATCGTTCCCTCCGGGTCATGAGGACATCCCCGAACGGTACCGTGCCATCGGACAACCAGTGCTGATCCCCGGGGACATGGGACGGTATTCGTTTCTCTGCGTCGGTGGGCCGGACGCGCTCGAGAAAAGTTGGGGCAGCGCGTGTCACGGCGCCGGGCGCGTGCAGAGTCGCGCCGCGGCCAGGCGGCATCTCAAGGGCCGGGACATTCGCGCCGAACTGGCGTCACGCGGGATTGTGGCAAAGTCCCGCGGGTGGGCGTCGCTGGCCGAAGAAGCGACCGAGGCCTATAAGGACGTCGAGGAGGTCGTAAGGGTGTGCGAGCGTGCCGGCCTGGTGCGAAACGTCGCCAGGCTGCGGCCGCTGGGGGTGATCACAGGCTAGTCTTGTCTTCCGAGTGGCCGCGGGCGCCGGCTCAGAACCCGCCTTTCCGATGCTCACCGAGCCGACCCCGCCCCAGCGGCACCCACGGAGCCACCAGGACGCCAACGTGGACTCAATAAGTGAGAAGGAGCAGAATAACCCCACTGGTCGCATGGGTGTTCCCGTCTGTTGGTTTGGGTAAGGGGGGAGGGCTGTGAAGTCGGCGCCGGAACCGGGGTAACGAGCCAGCGACGCGAAGCGTCCTTCGTCCTCGACGACCGGCAGCGGATCGTCCAATGGAGCTATGGGGCTGCCGCACTCACCGGAACCCCCGAAGCCCAGGCTATCGGCCGCCCCTGCTACGAGGTTTTCCACGGGTATGATGCTTTCGGCAGGCCGATTTGCCGCTCCAGCTGCCCCGT
>JACQUF010000254.1 GCA_016210435.1 Chloroflexota bacterium | reverse complement strand
CTGCAAGCTCGGCGAGCCAGGCTTCGCCTTCGCCCACGGCGCCTGCAACGCACCCGACACCCACCTCTCAGAGTCAGGCACCGGCCGCGCCGGCATCGATCCCCAGTCAGGGGGCCACCAGCGGAAATTCGAATCCGGTCCCCGTCTCAGGCCCGTCGAACACCGGCGCTTCCGCGGCGCCGGTCGCGTCGGCGGTGTCCCCGAACGCCAGCCAATCACCGTCTTCCAACGGCAACTCCGGAAACTCCGGCCCCGTCGCGTCGCCCGCGGCACCGGACCCGGCGAGCAGCAGCGCCTCCCCCTCCAGTGGATCTGGCAGCAGCAGCCAGGCCCCCGTGACGATCTCGCCCGCCGCGAGCGGGAACGAAGGGCAAGGGCATCAAGGTTCCGGTCCCAGCGGACCCAACAAGGGAGACGACTCGGAATCCGGCTCATCTCGATCAGGCGGCAAAGACGGCTCAGAGAAGTCACAGATTTCGTCCAGTACGGGTCAGTCCGGGTCCGGAGTCGCACCGGCCAACGCAACCAAAGGAACGCCAAAGAATTGACGGCGCACGCTGAGAGCCAGATCGAATCCGAATCGGGACCGATGGCCCGGGCGGCGGTTATTGCGGCGACGCGTGGAGGCGAGTACTTGAAAGGGCTGGCGCGCTACCGCCTTACGTGGCTATTCGTGGTGATCAGCGCGGTGACGTTCGTGGCCGCGGCCCTCACGATCAGCCGCATCGCCGAGCGTTCTGCCGAAAACAACGTCGTAAGCCTGATTCAGGACCAGTCGACGAAGGATGCCATGGTCATCGCCGGCGTCGTCTCGCGCGCGGTTGCCGGTGATTCCGGCGCCACGTCCCAGGCAGGCGAATTCGATCCCGCCTCGGCGGGCAGGCAAGTCTCCGAGTTTCTCAGCGCGTCCAGCATTTTCCGGCTCGCACTCTACGAACCGGGTGGACGGCGGATCTGGGTCTCCAACCTCCGGGATTGGGATGCTTCGTCCGAACAGCGGGAGCTCTTCGGGACGGCGCTCGATGGCGAAATCGCGTCCGGCCTGCTGCGGAAGCAACTCATCCGCAATCCGGCGGCCATGCCGAAGAGCCTTGACGTCGTCGAGACGTACATCCCGTTCGTAAGCTCGGGCAGCCGCTCGCCGGTCCTGGTCCTCGGGATATCGCGCGATGTCACGGAGACCCTGGCCGTACAGATGGGCCAGATGCGGTCAGTGATGTCCCGGTCGATCCTGCTGACGATGAGCGCCGGGTTCGCCGTGCTGCTTCTCTTCATCGTCGGCGCTGATATTGCGATCTGGCGGTCAAAGGAGAAGGCGCTTAGACAGGAAAGGGACCTCGCGCGCCAGCGCCTGGCCCTGGAACAGCTCGACATTCAAAATC
Source organism: Chloroflexota bacterium (assembly GCA_016210435.1). Classification (GTDB taxonomy): domain Bacteria; phylum Chloroflexota; class Dehalococcoidia; order Lucifugimonadales; family Lucifugimonadaceae; genus VGZT01. The sequence goes on along the minus strand of JACQUF010000254.1, from coordinate 1,685 downwards.
GGGAGCTGGAGCGCGCCAACGCTGAACGGGCCCGCTTCGTTTCAATGGTCAGTCACGAACTCAAGACGCCCCTCACGAGCATCATCGCCTTCGCCGACATCCTCCTGAAGAACGGCCTGCAGAAGGACCCGGCCCAGACACGGAAGTTCCTGGAAATCATCAAGAGGAACGGCGGGCAGTTTCACGGGCTCGTGTCCGACCTCCTGGACGTGAGCAAGCTCGATTCCGGGAACCTGCAGTTGCAGCCTGCTGATTTCTCGCTGATGACGATGCTTTCAGAAGTGCGCGAAAGCATGGGCGCAATCCTCGAGTCGAAGAAGCAGGTCTTGCTGCTCGACGTCCAGGCCGGCGCAAGCTACATCCGCGCGGACCGCGCTCGCCTGGCCCAAGTCATCCGCAACCTGGTAAGCAACGCCTCCAAGTATTCACCCGGTGACTCGGCGGTCGAGGTTCAGGCCGCTCTGGTCGAGGGTGTGCTTGCCATCGAAGTCCGCGATCACGGCATAGGAATCTCGCCGAAGGACCAGGAATCGCTCTTCACGCCGTTCTTCCGGGCAGACAACGAAACGACGCGGTCAGTGCCGGGTACAGGCCTGGGGCTCGTAATCGTCAAGGCGATCATCGAAGCCCACGGAGGCGCGGTTTCGGTGAAGAGCGAACCGGGGCAAGGAACCACGGTGAGTTTCCGCATCCCGGCCCATGTGGCGCCCGGAGTGCCCCGAGCCCGCCCGGTGGCCCCAGCCGAGGCGCCAGCGCCTGAGAAGGACGAAGCGCGACCGGGGCCAAGGTTTAGGTGGAGCGGGCCTCGTCAATGGTCAGAAACCAGATGTCGTCCGCGCTGGCAATCAGCTCACGGATCTCCCCGCCGGCGACACAGACTCGCAGGTCTGCGCTGAGTTGACTGTCCTCATCACGGGTTTCCATGACCGGCAGATTTTCGCAGATCCGGAGAGATTGGCCAGCCACTCTGGGATAATCTTCAAATTGAACGACCTCGTTCCGGAATAAGGAGGCGTCTTGTCGAACCCAGAGGACAGCGCCAGGAAGCGCTCAATGCGCACCGGCCCTTCGCACGCCTCCGGCCCCGCGGGGCAGTCCGGCGCGGACCTCGCGCGCGTCTACCAGGCGCTGTTGAACGCGCACGATCATCTTGGGATGGGCATCGTCCTGACCGAAGAGCTGCGCGCTCTCCCCTCGTTCCTCGAGCGGGTCGCGCAAGTGATCCTCTCAGGCGTTTCCGCGGCCGCCTCGAGGTCGCTGGTCACTCTGGGCGTCGACATGAAACCGATCCATACAACACGCGATGTCGAACAGGGGATCGAGATCGCACGCGGCATCCTGGACGAGCTTTCGCTCGAACGGCGCCGCTGACGTCCATGGGCACACCGCGAAAGAACCAGTTCGATGCCCACACTCTGGGGGTTCTGACCGCCACCGATGAGATCGACGTCGAGACTCACCCGGCCAGCGGCCGATCCCGCCGGACGACGATCTGGATCGTCGTGGAGGGAGGTAACGTCTACGTGCGCGCCGTGCGCGGTGTAGGCGGGCGCTGGTACCGTGAGGTCCGGGCGGATGCTGCGCCGGCGGTAATCGCGGAGGGGCGGCGTTATCCGGTGCACGCGGTCCCGGTACAGGACGAAGCGGAGATCAGCCGCGTGACCGAGGCGTACCTGCGCAAATAT
>JACQUF010000258.1 GCA_016210435.1 Chloroflexota bacterium | reverse complement strand
GTATTTGGGCTCGTACCTGCGGCACGATAACCGGCACCTGGGCATGATCGAGGCACTCAAGGGCGTGATGGGCTTGCGGGGGACGGCGACGAGGTGAGGATCGGGGGGATCAGTGGCAAAGGCGGTTGAAGCAGCGATCTTTTCGCACGAGCGGCACGGACAAGCCCTCCTGAGAAGGCGAATCAAGTTCGTCGTCGAGAAGGGGTCGATGGCCCGCCTCTTCAAGGCAGCCGTAGGTCCTGACCTTCAGAAAGAACTCGTGCATCTGCTGGATCCCGGCGGTTTCGCCAAGATCGTGGCCCGAGACGAGTACGACTCATGGCTCATTGAGCTGGTTTCCCGGGACGGCTGGCGAGACTACGCCAGGGACGAGCTGGATCTCGTCCGATGGGGCTACTTCGCGAAGCTCGCCAACATCTGCATCTACGAAATCGCCAGTCATCGCGAGTTGGTCTCAGAGTCGGACTGGGAGCGCATCAAGTTCTTCTTGCACCTCCCGCTTGATTCCAACGTCTTCTACCACCTGAGGAATCTGGAGCCCACCATTCCGTTGCCGCCAGGGTGGATGCTGAAGGGCATGACGGCAGAGCAATACTGGGGTATCCAGAACGTTGCGAGGGCGCTCGGTGCACAACACGGCGTTCCGCCGATCTGGTTCGACGACGCGTGGGCTTGACGCGAGTCGGCCTCATACACGGGATGCCGTCGAGAGGATGTGTCAAATGGCTTCGTCAGGCAGTCGCGTGAGCGGACCAAGCATCGCCGATCATTTCGATGAGTATGTCGAAACGCTGAAGGACGGGGTTCGGGAGGTCGCGTCCCGCCTCGACGGACGATTAGAGTCATGGGAATCCCGGGCATGGACGCTTCTGGTGGCGCGTGTGTGGGGAGTAATCGGCACTCGTGCCGGATTCGAGGTGTTCTCGCGTAAACGGCCAGCAGAGTTCGTGGTCGACCTATGCTGGTTCGGAGTCGAAGCGGACTCGCGATGGATGCAGCTTGCGCTGGAGTGCGAATGGGGGTCGCATGGGGACGCCTTCCTCTGGGACTTTCGCAAGTTGATCCACGTGAACGCCCTCGAGAAAGTATTCATATTCGATGAGAAATGGTCCCGCCTGGGGTGGGATGGGTACTACCAGGCTCATCGACTCGCGGCTGAGGTTCGGAAAAGTCGCCCGAGGTCGTCTGACGAAAGTTATCTGTTGATTTGGCACAGGGCGGTCAGCGCGGACCGCGAGGAAGTTGTCAGCTACACCATCAGAGGTGATGGTCAGCTATCCGAGTCCCCGGCGAAGGCGATAGTACCCATCACGGTTAGGCGTAGCCGGTAGAGGGCGGATCGCTACCCGGCGTGTGCCCGCTGATGCCCCTAACGCGTTGCCGTGGTGGTCCGGGTCGGTTAATGCACAGCCAGACCCATCAGCACCGCTAAGATGCTTCCCGGCTGTTACACCGCAAGCTCGCAGTGGAGCCAGCGGGGTCGCGGTAAATGTCGACCACTCAGAGGGGGCTTAGATGAAGGTTGAAATGATCGAGCGCATCGCCCAGGACGCGGGCTGCGATGTGGAAGTGGTCGACAAGGTCGTCAACCTGTTGCTCCGGGAAATGGACGTCGTCGCGACAACCGATGAGATGGCGACGACCGGATTGCTAATCGAGTGCAGACGTAACTTCGGAGACGAGGCCGCCTGGCATCTCGGCGGGGTTCTCACCTACCAGGACGACGGGCGAAACGAGGCGTACTGGCAGAAGATGGGCGGGCCGAGGGAATCCACCGAGTCCCTAATGCCCGAAACGCTGCTTCGATTACTGGGCGGAGACAACTGTCGCGAGTTCAGTGAGCGGTTCTCTCGGTACTTGGACGAGCGCACTCCCCGGGGTTAGGCCGTGCGCTGACGGCGGAGATGGCCCAGGTACCCTTCCCGCGTGCCCGCTGATGCCCTAAACGCGTCGCTGTCGTGGTCCGGGGCGGTCGCTGCGCCGAGTGTGTTAGGGGGCGTCTAGCTAGTAACCGTGCCCCGATTGCTAAAGGAAGTCCCAGCGCACCCGTCGGCGCGAGCTCGGGATCAGGTATAGATCGGGATGCGAGTTGGCGGGTAGGATTTCGCGCCCCCAGTCGCGCTAGCCGTCAGGCACCGCCCCGTTCTCGGCGATCCCCGCCCGCTCCAGCAGGCGTTTGAGAGGTTGCCCTGCGGCGGTGTTCTTAGGTTTCGCCGCGCCACAGAGGGCGCATGTCCGTGGCGCTCGTTCGTGACAAAGTCTGTGACAATGTCGCGGCTATCTATCGATATCACAAGTATAGGCGACAATGTATACGATTGGCGACATTTCTAATGTAATGTCGTCGTATTTGTCCCGATTGGAGTAACCGATGCGCACCTGGGACGTTCGATTTGATCTACACGTTGAGTTGGGTGACCTTGAACGTCGAGACCTTTTGGCCAGGATTCACGCGGAGGCTCGGCTGACGGCCGGTATCCCGCTCCCGCCGGCGGCTCGAAAACGTATCGACGCTCTGCATATCGTTCGGGCAATTCGGGGTACCACAGGGAT
>JACQUF010000257.1 GCA_016210435.1 Chloroflexota bacterium | reverse complement strand
TTGAGCGCCATCGGCTTTTCAACGTAGACGTGCTTGCCCGCATTGAGCGCGTCTATCGTCGCCCGGTGATGCAGGAAGTGCGGCAGCGTGACGATCACGGCGTCTACGTCTTGCCGGCGGATCGCCTCCTTGTAATCCGCGACGAACTCGACCCCGGGGTGCTTCTTCTTGAGAGGCGCCACCTGCTCTTCGCGGGGCTCGGCCACGGCTGCGAGGCCCTGGCCAGCCTTCTTTACAACATCGAGGTAGCTGCCCCCGATCCTTCCGGTCCCGAGAACTGCGAAGTTGAACGCCATTCGAAGATGTTCTCCTTGATGCCATCCGACGGAATCCGGTTATTGTATGGCCGCCCCTCTGACGCCACATTCGCTAGAATGTCACACCATCGAGGGAGAGGCCGTTTACACGTCAGCGACGGCGCCGTCCCGTTCGTCCCACGAGCCCACGTACTTGTGGGGCTGGAACGGCCGGCTCTTGATCACCTTCTCGTCGAGATCGATACCGAGCCCGGGCGCGGCCGGCAGTTCGAAGTACCCGTCTTTGATCACCAGCGGCACCTTCTGGACCCTGTCGTGCCACGGCATGTCACGAGCCGTCTCGAGGATGAGGAAATTCGGGATTGCGGCGCACAGATGGACACTGGCCGCGCAGGCGACCGGGCCGTTTGGATTGTGCGGCGCAACCTTGATGTACTCCATCTCGGCGTGGGTCGCGATCCGCCGGAGTTCAGAAATCCCTCCCGCGTGGCAGATGTCCGGCTGAATGACGTCCACGAGCCTTCGCTGGAGGAGATCCTTGAACCCCCACCTGAAGTAGAGCCGCTCGCCAGTTGCGAGGTCGGTCTTCACGCCCGCGGCCCTCACCTGCGCCAGGGCGTCCAGGTTATCGGGAGGCGTGGCTTCTTCGAAGAAGAGCAGCCCGAATTCTTCCACCGCAGCGAGCTTCTTGATCGCGATCGAAGCCCGGTCACGTCCGTGATTGTCGATCATGATGTCGATCCCGGGACCGAGCTCTTTGCGCATCGCGCCGATCTTCTTGCGGAGCGCAGCCGGCCCTTCCTCTTCACGGAATGAGTTCTTGCCGACTTCCCATCCGCCGGTCTTGAATGCGGTGAAGCCTTCGTCCACGAGCTCGCGCGCGCCCCGTAGGTCGGAAGCGTGCGTGTACGCTCGGACGCGGTCGCGGACCGCGCCCCCGAGAAGCTTGTAGACTGGCTGGCCGTATGCCTTGCCGGTAATGTCCCAGAGCGCCTGGTCGATCGCGCTGATCGCCGAGCCGATCACCGGACCTCCGCGCCAGAAACCGTGCCGGTACATAGCCTGCCATAGCTTTTCGATCTGTGTCGGGTCACGGCCGGACACGCGTGGAGCGATGGCATGCACCGCGGCTTCCACCGCGTGCTCATGCAGTTCTAGCGTCCCCTCGCCCCAGCCGTGAATACCTTCGTCGGTCAACACCTTCACGAATAGCCAGTTGCGCCTCACCCCGTGCATCAGGAACGTTTTGACATCTGTGATCTTCATCTTTCCCCTCAATCGCGTTTCGTATTCCGCTTGACGATCGCTGCCGCAGCTAGAACTGTATTTGGCAAAAGCTCTAGGTAATTCCACGGACCGCGCGGTGCGGTCTCCGCGCCCCCAAGAGTGCGGCCGGCCCCCGTTCCTGCGCGGCCTGCGAATGCCTATTCTGCGGGATGTCCGCAAACGAGGAGTTGGAACCGCTGCGGTCTGCCGAACGGCCGCTGAACGAGGGACACAGAGCGTTGTTCACGTCGCAGACAGTCGAGGCCTATAAAACGCCGGACCCGGCCATTCGGGTGATGATCGTCGACGACCAACCGGTCTTCCGAGAGGTTGCCCGCGCACTGCTGGAAAGCGATGGCCAGTTCGACGTCGTTGCCGAGGCTGACGGCGGTACGGAAGCCGTAGCCCTGGTCCCGCAGATCCAGCCTGACGTGGTCATCATGGACATCCAGATGGGAGATATCAGCGGTATCGAGGCTACGCGCCGGATCCTCGGCAAGTCTCCAGATGCGAGCGTTGTGCTCACGAGTATGACCGCGGAACGCGAATATCCACGGCTCGTTCGCGAGATTGGAGCGCTCGGGTTCATCGCCAAGCGGAATCTCAACGGCGCGGCCCTCCGCTCGGTGCTTGGCATCGGGCCGGGTACCCTGCCCGCAATGGCGGCATAAGGAAGGTTTCAAGCCTCCTTCTTCTCCAGCCGCCGGCCCCGTATTTGATGTTCGAGCGCGAATGCGTCGCTAACTCGCTCGGTCTCGTGAGCGAAAACTAGCTTCAATGGTCGTCGTCCAAATTCCTCACGTTCCACTTCACCGGGAACTCCTGAATCCAGATAACGCCCTGTGACTCCTGGCATACCCGCACGGCGTAGTGGTAGTCCCAGCTCTGCCACGCGTCGAGCATGATGTCGTAGTCCTCGCAGATGTCCTCGCGCAGAGTCCGGACCAGCGCCACGTTGCGCCTGATCCCCTCGGGGCGAACGTTCGTGATCTTCATGCGAATGGCTTCCTCCGAGTGCCAGATGATAGACAAATGCGTAAAAACACCCACAAAGTCGCCGCGCGCACCCTTTTCGGCAACCGATCCGTGGTCGGTACATTGAACGCTGCGGTAGGCGAGTTCCTCCCCCGACCATCGTCGGGGCCTAAGGAGAGAGAGGAAGCCTTGCCGCCCGGCCGAGGCCCAGGCGGGGTGATGCATCCTCTATTACGTCGTGCGCTGTCTTTCCTGCGCCACCCCTTGATCATCGGTGTCGCAGGGGCAAGCGTGGTCGCCGTCGGAATGCTGTTCGTCGGCGCCGACCTCGCAAAGCGGAACCTCCTCCAGGGTGTCGAGGGCCAGCAGGCACGCAATATCGGCCACGTTTCGCTTCTGATCCACTCAAGCGGGGTCCTGCCATCCGACCGCGACCAGGTTCGTGAAACGTTCGCCGATCTGGCCTTAAGCCCTGATTTCGACATCGCGATCCGCCGCTCGGTCTTTGGTCTCAGCCTGGTAGGGATCGACATCTACTCACTCGAGGGCAGGCTGATCTACTCCACAGAGCGAAACCGGTCAGGCGCGAACCAGGACGGAGCGTCTTTCGCCGCAGCGCGCAGAGGGGAGACGGTCTCGGCGCTGCACGGGAACGAGACCTTTGCTGGCCTGGATGGTCAACCCGTCGCGCGGACTGTGCTCACAACGTACGGCCTGATCGAAGACGTCGCTCCTGTGTCGGACAAGCCGGGCCGGCCGCTCGCTGTTGTGGCAACGCACTCGGACGTCGGCGAAAGCCTGTCTGCGCTCCGCAGCATGGTGTGGCGCGTTGTGGGCGTATACGTCGGAGGGCTCGGTGTCATCTTCTTCCTGATTTCGAGGTTCTCGGCCCGGGCGCGCTCGCGGCTGGAGGCGGCCAACGAGGCGCTCCGGCAGCAATACGCCGCAGTGCGAGAGTCCAGAGAGCGCATGCTCTCGGCTGACGAGGCGGTCAAACGAGCGATTGCTGAAGAGCTGCACGGCTCGGTTCAAACGAAGCTCTATGCGGTCTGGATGAAGATGAACGCCCTCGGCTTGAAGCGGGGCAAAGGCGACCCTGAGTTGCGCCTCGAACTCGACAGGATTTCTGACGAAGTCGACCGGATTCGCGAGGAAGATATCCGGAAGCTTTCGCACAGGCTTCACCCGGGCATTATCCGGATGGGTGCGTTGCCCGGACTGCGGTCCCTGCGGGATGCCTACGAGCACATCTGCCCCGTCGAACTTCGTGTCGGTGACGAAGCGGCCGCGCTCGAATCAGCCGGGACCTCGCGGATCCCCGAAAGGGTGCGCCTGAGCGCTTATCGGATCGCCGAGCTTGCCCTTGGCAACGTCGTGAGGCATGCGAACGCGACACATTGCGTAATCGAATGGGACTACGAACCGCAGGCGCAGGAAATGCGGCTCACGATCGCCGATAACGGCGTGGGCTTTACGCCCGATCCCAAGAAATCGACCGGCCTTGGGCTCGTGACGATCAGCGACTACGCGGACTCGCACGGCGGTCGATTTGATGTGAAATCGGAACTCAGCAAAGGGACGCGTATCACCGTCTGGTTGCCCGTCAAATTCGAGCAGAGCCCTCTTGACATCCCGCTTGCGCCGCACCGGGCAGCGACCTCGGCCACGAACGGCGCCGGATCGCCTGTGCAAGATGGGCCTTCGCTGGCCCCGGCTTCAGCACCTTCACACCGGACGGCTCGCGAGTAACGCACGCTCGCGAACTCACGGCGCTGAGGGCGTGGGCCTCGCGAACCGTATCCCGCCGGGCATCGAGGCCCCCGCCCCAGTAGGAGGGCTGGGGTTTGGAGGGGGGAGTTTCAAGTAATCTTCCCTGAAGGGGAGCGGCTACCGCAGGTCCATGACGGTGGTAACAGAGTCGGGAAGCGTCCTGTTGAGCGAGATCACCTGGCCCTTGGGCGGGCGCACTTCCAGGGTGAATTCCTTGCCCCTGCCGACGGTCTTCCCCGAACTCGTGATCCCGCCGTTGCCGCCACCGTCCGTCGTGCCGTTCATGTAGGCAACTGAGTCGTTCTGAGACGTCGTCTTCGAGTTGTCACGGTCGAGGAGCCATACGGAGATCTCGGCTACCTCGTTCGAGTCCAGGACGTTGTCGCCGTTACTGGACCCCACATACCTGACCGTCCAGGGCACGTCGGCGAAGTACTGGTCTCTGTCCAGGTATGAGATAACGGTTACGTAGGCCGCGCCGGTCGAAACGTCGGGGTCCAGGCCAGAGTCGTTCGCAGTGTACGGCGGCGTGAGATCTACGCCTTCATTCGGAAGCGCCGCAGTGACCGTGAACATGACCTTGTAGAGGACATCGTTCGTGCCCACCTTGCCGGCGAACCCGATGGTCGTCCCCTTCAGGCGCAGCGTGTTCTGAATGTCCCTCAACCCCGCCCTGATCTGCGTCTTGCTCTGCTCGGAGGCATGGACGCCAGACGACAGGACGGTAAAGGCGAAGACTGAACCGACCAGCACGAACGCGATCAGGATGATCGCCGTTTCGAGACCTGTGATCCCTCGCTGAGACCGTCTGTTATTCAACATGAACACCCACCCGTCCTGGCC
>JACQUF010000269.1 GCA_016210435.1 Chloroflexota bacterium | reverse complement strand
CTGGAGGGGGACGTCGTGACGGCCGCTCCCTGAGCCTGTCGAAGGGTCAAGCCGGCACCACGTAAGAGTAGCAAGCCCTTCGTCAGGGTCTTCGACAAGCTCAGACCGCGCCTTCGGGCCAATTTCGAAGCGGGGGGCTTCGTGACGGGGGAGCCCTGGGCCGCACCGCCCGTGTCGCTGCCTGTTCCCTCGCCACCCGTGGGAGAGGGTTTTGACCCTCGCCCCCCCACGCGTATCCGCTCACGGTGCCACAGTTTCCACCGATAGTTGCGAACGTCCCCACCTGCGAGATAGCCCGGCAGCGTTGTGATGACTGTTACTTCATGTCCAAGCCGGGCCATTTCTTGCCCGAGTTCGCGGTAAAGGACTGCCGCGGACCCCTTGTCGGGCGGGAAATAGGCGGTGATCAGGAGAACTCTCAAGCGGGCGAGATCTTTTCGGGTTGTCCGGTTGCGAGCGACCGCTCCAGCGCGAACGTGGTGAGGGTTGTCGCCACGTAGTCTTCGAACGGCACCAATTCAGCCCTCACCCCTATTTCATAGGCCCTCTCCCCCCCGGAAAGGGGGAGGGTGAGGGCGCTACCGGCACGCACCGCGCCAAGCAAGGCCTCAAGCTCCGTCCGGTGGCCTCTGTCTACGGCCAGGAGGCTTCGGCGCGACTGCGAGCGACCGCCTTTCACGAACCTCGCAGCTTTGAAGTTGTCGATCAGCCCAACGGCGCCGCCGCCGAATATCTCGACGCGCTCTCTCGGGTGAGCCTTATCTCCGGTCGCGAAATAGCCAATATGGACGATCGAGCCATTTGCCATCGTGAGCGTGCAGCTGACGCTATCGTCAGCAGGGGCCGCGCGGTCGCCGACTCGCTGCGCGAACGCCCTGACTGGCCGCGACCCGGTCAGATATTGGGCGAGATCGACGAAATGACATACCTCGCCGATGATCCGGCCGCCGCCAGTTGCCTTATCGGCCAGCCAAGAGTCCGGGTCCAGGGGGCCCGCGTTCACGATGCAGGACAGGCTCAGAGGCGCGCTAACCTGCCGCAAGCGCTCCTTGATCCATTTAGCGTGCGGGGAGAACCTGCGATTGAACCCGACCATCAGGACCGGTGGGGCATTTGATCCCCCTACCCTGGAGGGAGGGGGCGTAGGGGTGGGGGCGCCCGTCAGCAAACCCTCACCCCGACCCTCTCCCTTATAGGGAGGGGATGTATTCGAATACGTAGGCGGATGGGCGGTCTCGTACGCCTCGACAACCGTCCTCAGCTGCTCCGAGTCGACCGCCAGTGGCTTCTCGACGAATACGTGCTTTCCGGCGGCGAGTGCTGCGGTAGCCAGCGCGGCATGGGAATCATGGCGAGTCAGCACGAGGACCAGATCGACCCGCGGATCGACCAGCAATTCCTGATAGTCGCTCGTGCAGTATTCGAACCCGTACCTGACCCCGGCAGTTCGGCCGCTTAGGCCGGTACGGCTGGCAATGCCCCGCAACGATGCGCCAGGCAGTCGTTTCAGCAATGGCAAGACCGTACCGCTTGCGAATTGCCCCGCGCCGATGACGCCGATACCGATCTGGCCTGTAGGTCTGGGCTTGCTCGGCGCCGCCTTGCGCAACCAGACCACGCGGTCGCTCACGCCTTCACCCTTCCCCTTTCCCGATGGGAGAGGTCCTTCGAGGCCCCCGCCCCTGAAGGGGGGAGGCGTGGGGGCGGGGGAAGCTTCCCGTTCCGGCCTCTCCCTTGACGAGACAAGGGAAGGGCTGCGTCCTGAGCCTGTCGAAGGATGAGAGTGGGCGGGATACTGAATCACGACCCCGATGCACTGTTCCTTGCCTGCCAGGATCATTTCGTAGGCTTGGGGCGCCTCATCGATCGGGAAGCGATGCGTGATCAGATCGCCCACCGATACAGCTCCCCGTGCCAACTGAGCGAGGAACTCCGCCATATTGCGTTGGGCTGTCCACCTGGCATATGCGATCGGGTAGTCGAGCCCCCTCTGGGCATAGGCGGGGTCGTAAAGGCCAGGCCCCCATGCCCTGGATACCACGAGCTCGAGCTCTTTCTCATAGAAAGTTCGCCGTGGGACCTGCATCCCGACGACGCCGGTGACGACAACCCGGCCGCGCTCGCGGCTTACATCGGCCGCGAGCTCAAGGGGTTCGTTGCTCTGCGTGGCCGCGGTGATGATCACCGCATCGGCGCCGAATCCCTGCGACCAGGCGTTGACCTGGCCGGCCACCGATCGAGCATCGGCGGCAAGCGCTATCGCTTCGGCCCCGGAACCGAGGGCCAACTCGTTCTTTCGCTGATCGCGGTCGATGCCAAATACGTGGCATCCAGCTACTCGCAGCAGCCGGACGACGAGCTGGCCGATCAGACCAAGGCCAATAACGACCACTCGGTCCCCGAACGTCACACGCCCGGACCTGATAGCTTCGAGCGCAATGCCGCCGATTGCGACAAATGATGCCTCTTCGTGGGTGACACCCTCGGGAATTGGTGTGCACAGATTCACTGGCGCGAGTGCTATCTCGACGTGGCCGGCGACACCCGATCCCGCGCATGCCACGCGGTCGCCTGCCCGGAACGCCGAAACGCCGGGACCTACCTCGATGACCTCCCCGGCGGAGGAATATCCGAGCAGGATCGGAACGTTGAGCCTGCCCCAGGCTTGCCGCCACGCTTCGAGGGGGCCTTCCGCCCTGGCTTTGAGCCAGACCTGCTGCACAAGGTCGGGACGCGCGAGGGCCTTCCCCAGCAGGCTCTTTCGAGCCAGTTCGATCATTCCTCGCTCGGTGCCGACGCTTGCCAGCGAAGCGGAAGTACTGACCGTAATGTATCCGGGGGTCGGCCGCGGCGCTGGAATTTCGACCAGCTGAAGCGCCCCGTTGCGATAATTCTGTTCCAGTGCCTTCATGAACTATGCCTGAACAGCCTGACTTCACCCGGATCCGCAAAGAACAAGCTGCCTATGACGCGATCGCGATCGATCGACAGCAGCGGAACCTCGACGCGGTCCTCGAATCCTTCCTCGGAAGACGGCTCGCTCAAAAGTTTAGAGCTTCGGGTGCGGTAGATGGCTTCCCGCGTCCGGCCTCGGTTTGGATCGATTCGCTTGGCAGCCCGCTCTCTCAGGTTGCGTCTTACGAGTGGCTGAGCCCGGTGCGCAATCGATTCTTCCTCCAGCTGGGCGGGTCGGGATCGCACGCTATGAAGGCGCTGGTGGCCGGCGCTCGGCAAGCCGTGCTCATCACCCCTGTGCGCGAAGAGGCCGGCCTCGCGTTGCGAATGGCGCGTCAGCTTCGCGTACTCGACAGGTTTCAGGCTGTCATAGGCATCGGTGAGCGGCAGCCGCTTACCGACGCCTCGGTAGACGTGATGTACGGTGGCGGTACCCTCCATCACATGGAACTCGGGCCCGCCATGGCTGAAATTGGCCGGGTTCTCAAGCCGGGCGGACGGGCAGCGTTTGTCGATCCGAATCTAAATGTCCTCTACCGCGCTCTCGAGGTGACCGGGCTGCGCCGGCTTGGACGAGAGCCTGGAGCCCAATGTTATCCGCTCCGTTTGAGAGACGTCCGGCCACTCGTAGGAGGGTTCAAAACTGGCCGCCTCCACCTTTCCGGCGGCCTCCTGCGGTATGCGATCGTGGGAGCGGTGCGAGTGCTGCGCCTGCCGGTCCCGTTGAGCCTCTCGATGGCCCTACAGCGTTCCGAGACGTGGGCGCTTTCCCGAATCGGACTATCGGGCCAGCTCGGCAGCCTCGCGGTCCTATTGGAGAAATAACTTTGATCCCTTCGCCCCAAAGGGGAGAAGGTGGCCGAAGGCCGGATGAGGGTGGATGCCACGCCTGTTATTCCACGACCCGCCACAACTCCAGGACGTTGTCGTGGCCGGACAGCGCTTGTCCGGTCGTTGCCAGGAAGCCGCTCGTATTCAGCCCACCCGCGAGCAGGATGTTGCCGAAGCCGAATGCGGTGAACGGCCACGGGTCCTTCGGCCACCGCAGAAGCTCCGTCCACTGCAGGCCGTCCAGGCTCCCCACAAGGGTCGCCCGCCTTACCCGGTTCACCCTGCTCGGTTCGACCGCAGTCGAGAAGAACATCGAGCCGTTTACGTCGCATGCCTGCAAGCATGAACCTGTGAGCGGCCCCAGTTCAGTCACCTTGCCGCTGTCGTCGAGGCTACGAACAGAATTCCTGATCAGCGGGCTATCACTCGCGAAATAGAGTGCATCCTTGCGCGGAATCGCTGCGGCAACGCGAGCATCCTGGTCGCCCTGCAG
>JACQUF010000253.1 GCA_016210435.1 Chloroflexota bacterium | reverse complement strand
GATCAGGACGCGCTGCCCGGCCTGAAGACCCGCGGCGTCGAACAGACCAGCCCAGGCGGTTACCGCCCCGATGTTCAGGGCGGCCGCCTCCTCAAACGAGAGTTTCGGCGGTTTCGTGGCGAGCTGATTCGCTTTCGCCAGTGCATATTCGGCGTAAGTGCCAGAACCTCGCCCGAAGACCGCCTGGCCCTTCCGAAACGCGGTTACGCCTTCGCCCAGGGCTTCGACAGTACCGGCCACGTCTAACCCGGGCGTGTGAGGGAACTGCAGGGGGACGGCGGCCTTCATGAATCCCTTGCGAAACTTCCAGTCGACGGGATTGACTCCGGCAGCGTGGACTCGAATGAGGACTTCCCCCGCCTTTGGCGATGGCCGTGGCGCCTGTTCCACGGCAAGCACCTCGGGACCGCCGTAGGCGTTGTAACGGACCGCTCGCATCAGCTGATCTGGCATGTTGGTTCCTCCAAGATGGTTCGCTTCTTCGACCGGTAGAGTACGAATCGCTTTGACGTTTGGTCCGATTCAGGCCGCCGCGTTCAATGGACCCTTCTCGCGGGCGATCTTCAGCGCCCAAGCCCACCACGCCAACTGATCTAACATGTCAACGGCGTTCTTCTGCAAATAGGGGAAGTCCTCGATCCTCTTGCCCTGCTGCCAGACCGCAAGGAAGTCGCCTCCCTGAATATGCACGGCAGTCCTGATCGGAACCATCTGCAACTCCACGCCGATGGTCCTGAGATGTTCGATCCCGCGTGCGGCGCCGACGGCACCATAACCGAGGAAGGCCGCCGGCTTCCTGTTCCATTCCGGGTAGGCGTAGTCAAGCGCGTTTTTCAGAACGCCCGGAATGCTGTGGTTGTATTCGGCGGTGACAAACACGTAACCGTCGAACTCGGCAATCTTTTCTTGCCAGCGTTGTGCCACTTCGTTTTGCGATGGCACCCAGGCGTTGCTGGCCGCCTCGTCGAAGAAGGGCATAGGGAACTCGCGCAGGTCGACGATCTCGGTTGTCAAGTCGTCGCGCTTCGCGGCGACGTCGTGAATCCAACGGGCCGGCTTGTCGCTGAAACGCCCCGTGCGCGTCGTCCCGATGATTATTGCGATTCTAGGTTTGGTCACTTACGGCGCCTCCGTCCCTTATCTTTTATAAGTGACACTAAACGCTCCACTAACACTTGTCAAGTCTCTTACCGGAAGTAATAATTGGTCCCATGGGCGAGCATGACGAAGTCTTCTGCGCCGTCTACCAGCAAGCCATCGAACTGATCGGCAGCCGCTGGACTGGCGCAATCATCCGAGCGATGCTCGGCGGCATCCGGAGGTTCAGTGATTTGACCGCTGCGGTGCCGGGCCTCAGTGACCGCATGCTTGCGGAGCGGCTGCGCGAATTGGAAGCAGAAGGTATAGTGGGCCGCGTCGTAATTCCAGAAATCCCCGTCCGCGTTGAATACCACCTTACGGAGAAAGGGCGGGCCCTTTCCGGGGTTATCGACGCTATCGTGTCCTGGCTTGAGGACTGGGCCGAGAAAACTCCCGCGCCGCTTGTGCGTAACGGCTGACCCGCTGGTTTATTCCGCCGACTCTATTTCAATAGGCCCGCACCGGGCCCTCATTCCGCGACCCAGTCCCCCGACCTGCCGCCCGTCTTGCGCGCCAGCCGCACCGATTCGATACGCATCCCGCGATCGACCGCCTTACACATGTCGTAGATGGTCAACGCGGCAACGGTCACCGCGGTCAGCGCTTCCATCTCGACGCCGGTCTTCCACGTCGCACGCGCGGTCGCCGTGATCTCGATCCGGTCAGCTGCGGAAGTATCGTCGAAGTCGACGGTCACCTGAGTCAGAGGGATCGGGTGGCACAACGGGATGAGGTCATGAGTCCGTTTCGCGGCCATCACTCCGGCCACGCGGGCTACTCCGAGCACGTCTCCCTTCTCGAATCCGCCCTGCTTGACCAGCACGAGCGTGTCTGGTTTCATCGAGATCGCGCCGCGTGCCACCGCTACACGCTCGGTGACATCTTTCTCGCCTACGTCGACCATGCGGGCCTTGCCGGAGTCGTCGATGTGGGTCAGCCGTGCGCCCGCGGCCGGCGAGTCGATGGCCCGAGCCTCCGTAGTTCCCGCATTGGCGGGCGGCCCTGCGAGTCGCTTCCGGGCGGGCGGGTCTGAATTCCGCTCTAAATGCGGCGGCGTCCTGGCAACGGCCGCCGCGGCGGCCTGGGCCAGGTCATTCGCCACTTCGTTGTGCTTGTCCCCGGAGTGGCCCCGCGTCCATGCCCACTCGATCGACCGCCCACCGGCGATCCTGTCGAGTTCGCCCCACAGTTCCAGGTTCTTGTTCTTCTTCCACCCGAACT
>JACQUF010000260.1 GCA_016210435.1 Chloroflexota bacterium | reverse complement strand
TCCTGGGTCTGGGGCACGCCCGCTCGAGTCCCGTGGACTCCGAGGAGATCAGCGCGCCAGCGAACGTGATCCTGGACGAAGACCTAGCCGTGGCCACGGTTCAGGACCGCTTAGCCGACATCCAGCTCTATCACCGTCACGTCAGTAGCGTCCACGCCTACTTCTCGTGGAGGTTCGGCCGCGACTTGATTGACGAAGCATCCGTAGAACTGATCACCCACGCTTCACGGATTCGCGCGGATTCCGTGATCGTCCAAACTGGCCCAAAGTGATCGCTGCTGTACAGCCGCCGGGTTCCCCGGGCCGTTCTTTGGGCGATAGCCCACCAGATAGCCCACCAAAAACGGGGCCGCCATTCGACCGACCGGCCAGTCGGTTATCAGTGTCCATGGCCCTCGGTGGGCCACCCTTGCGGATGTAAATCCCCTCGGTCGCGGTCTTGGCGGGACGGCGAACTTCGATGGGCGCCCCTTCGAAGATCGAACGATTCGCGCAGGGAATTGCGAATATCGCAGGACAACGGATTTGAAGTCTACTCAAATAGCGTCCAAACTGGCCCCAGGTGATCGGTGCCATAGCTGCCACTGTCCGAGCCACCAGGTCGCTCGGGGCACCACTCTTCACGCCGTAGCCGGAACAACGAAGTGGGAGGTACAACAAGGACCCGATTGAGCACCGACCGGCGCAGCTTCGACCTAGATTCCCCTCGGGTGAGTCGACCGCCCCCGTCGGATCCATCCGGAATGCGTTCGAGGCGGCGTAGTCTCGCAACATGGTTGATCACGTCGGCGGCTAGCGCCTCTCGGTGGACAGGCCGCGAACGAAACGGCGCAGCACCCACCGCATGAACGTGCTTGGGGGCAGCCCTTCCTCAGCAGCAACACGTTTGAGAACCTCGACGTCTCCTCGTGGGAGACGAAGGCTCACGTTCACCAGTTCCCGCTCCGGGACGCCGACAAGCTGCTGCAGCCCCTCGAGCTCCGTGGTGTCCGTTCGATCGAAGAACGCGGCCAGCTTCTCTATCTCTTCGGTGTGCGGCGGGTACTTTGTCTTTGGCATCTTCACCCTCCGTAGCGACGGCGCTCCGCCTGAGTCATGTCTCTGGCCGTCAGCGGCAGAGCGTTGCGTCCGCCCAGGTCCAAGAGAACCACGAGCAGGTATCGTCCGTCCTGAGTGCGCCCATAGACGTAGTAGACGAAGCGGGTCCGGTCTCGTTCCGAGCGAGGCCCTCTGAAGAGCTTGCGTTCAGGGTCATCGAAGACCGCTTCCTCGACGTCGTCTGGAGTAACGCCGTGCCTGGCGATGTGGTCTACTCGGTCGGACCTCCAGTACAACTGGGCGAACATCGCCGGCTCCTTGGATTGTATGACAAAACGTTACAGAAGCATTCACTGCGCGACATGGCAAATTCGGTCCGGTGGGGAACCCTTGTAGGGCGTGCGTTGTATATAAATCACAGCGCCGTAAATGGTACGGGTTAACACCTTGCTGGCGGGCGTCAGGACACGGAAATCGTTATCGCGCGGTGGCCTCGGCCGCTTGCAAGTAGGTGGGCGAGGCTAATGCAATACAAGATCGCGTTCCTCTCGCTTGCCGTTTCAGTTTTCCTGGTTGTTGCCGCATGCGAGTCCACCGGCCCGGCGCCAGTTGGAGAGATCGACCGCGCCGTCGCTAGCGGACCGATGTCGTCCTCCGCCAGCTCAACGCCGGCGACGGAGAGCCCATCGCGCCCAGCGGCGGCCGACAGTCCGACCGCCTCCCCCATTTCGCCTCCTCGTGCAATGGCGCCGGTCACAGCGACACCAGTTCCGGGAGCTCAACCACCCGTCCCTGTTCGGCGATTCTCGCTGCCGAAAGCCACCGATCCTGAAAGGAATGCGGCTGCCCCTAGCTGGCTCTATCTAACCGGCTTTGGGGCCTACAGCGTCAGCGTTGTCGATCCGCTAAGCGGTCATTCGCTGCACGAGATAACGGTACGCGCCCAAAATCCCGGGATCGCGGTCTCGCCCGACGGCGGCCGGCTGTACGTGCTGGACATGTGGTGGGACAGAGGCGCACCCGTGGGCAAGGGTGAACTCACGGTCTACGACACGGCGACCCTTCGGATCCTCCATCAGGAGCCCGTTGATGGCC
>JACQUF010000025.1 GCA_016210435.1 Chloroflexota bacterium | reverse complement strand
GTAGAGAGCCCCCGCCCCTCCGAGGGCGGGGGTTTGGGGGCGGGGAACCGATCTTTGCTCCACCCTCTACCTCCCTCCTTCAAGAGGAGGGAGTTTCAGAACGGGCTAGTCAGCAGGCGCCATCGTCGGCTTGCCTCGAAGTTTCTCCTGCTGCGCCTTCCAGGCACGGTAGAGCCTGAACGTCTCCTCATCTGGCGGGTAGTACCTCCCGGGAGACAGGTTCTCGTCGTCGAGCCTCCGCCTGATCCATTCCTCGAGATCGTCGTATTCGATCGCCTTCTGCGCGATGTCTGCGGCGACAGCCCTGGGTATGACTACGACGCCGTCGTTATCGCCGACCAGGTAGTCGCCCGGCCGGACCAGGACGCCGTCGACCGTGACCGCCGAGTTAGTCGCGTACGGGACTCCTACCGTGGTCCCCAGATTCGAGGTCATGTCATATCCAAAGATCTTGATCCCGTAAGAGCCGACGACATGCATGTCCCGGACACCGCCGTCGCAGACCAGTCCTTCGACCTTGCGCTGCTTCAGGCGCAGGAACTTGATATCGCCGCCGATAGACATGAGCTTGCTGCCCATTGCTTCCATCACGATGACGTCGTCGGGACCAGCGAGTTCGAAAGCGGCGTACTCGGGAGATTCCTCCCGGGGCGGCTTTTCTGCTACCGCGTCCGGCCGCGCAGGCACGAAATGGACTGTGACGGCGCGCCCGACGAGGCGCTGCCCTGGCGTCAGATTCTTCACGCGCGGCATGTACACGTACTGCGGCGCGTATCCGTTGCGAGCAAGTGTGTCGACCACGGCGGTCGAATTCACCTTGCGAAGCTTGCCGAGCGTGTCGGATGTCAGCACGTGTGGAGGAGTCGGAGTGACTGCGGGCATGGCTGGTCCTCAGCGTCGTGTCGTAGTTACTCGGACGTTACTTTGATTGCGCGGGGATTATACGGACCCTCACCCGCGTCCGCCGGAGGCGGACTGCGCCCTCTCCCCAATGGGGCGAGGGGATCAGAAGCGCTCGCCGAACCGCTTCATGATGAGTGCGGCGTGTTTGGCGCCCAGCAGAAAATCTTCGACCGATATGTTCTCGTTAGGCGCGTGGATCTTGTGCGACGGATGGTCGACTCCAGAAGTGGCGATCGGCATTCCAAGCGTCACGCCGAAGTCAAACATCGGCCCGGTCCCGGCCATCGTCGGCGATATCACCGGCTTTCGGCCGTAGATCTCCTCTGCCGTCTCGGCGACCAGCTTGACCCACGGGGACTCCATCGATGTTCGAGCCGGGTTCACGCCAGCGAGCATTTCGGTCTCGACATCCTCGAACCCGTTCTTATCGAGGTGCGCACGGAGCTTCGCGAAGACATCCTCCGGGCGCTGCTCCGGGACCAGCCGGAAGTCCATGCGTGCCACAGCCTCGGCGGGGAGCACCGTCTTCATTCCTGGCCCGTTGTAACCGCTCTCGAAGCCATTGATAGTTGCAGTTGGCTCGAACAGATGACGTCTCCGTATCTCGACGCCCACGTTGCCGCCGAGGAGCTCCTTCGTGCCGAATGTTCGCTTCCATTCCTCTGTCTCGTCCGGGAGCTTTGCGACGGCGTCTTCCTGCGATTTGGTCGGTTTCGTGATGGCGTCGTAGAAGCCTTCGACCAGGACTCGGCCGTCGTCAGCCCGGATCGTTGCGAGCGCGTGGACGAGCCGCCAGGGGGCTGAAGGAAGGATCGTCCCGTACGATGAGTGTGCGTCGCCGGACAGCTTCCTCACGCTGAGACGGACGCCCAGCACGCCCTTGAGGCCGAGGTAGATCAGCGGGTCGCCGGCCATGTTTCTGCCGCCGCCCTCCCAGAAGCACGCGTCTGCCTAGAACCGGTCGCCGCTCTTCGCAATCAGGGCGGGCAGGTTCGGACTGCCGATCTCCTCTTCGCCCTCGACAAAGAACTTGAGGTTGCACGGCAGACCGCCGCGCACTTCCTGGAACGCTCGGATCGCGGCCAGGCGCGCGGCCACGTTCCCCTTGTCGTCGGAGACGCCCCGACCGTAGATGCGATCGCCCCGGCGGACCGGCTCGAACGGCGGCGACTCCCAGAGATCGAGCGGCTCCGGCGGCTGGACGTCGTAGTGCGTGTAGAACAGGAGCGTGGGGCGACCTGAGCCTCCGCCTTTTGCCTGCGTCTGCGCGAAGACGGTCGGCTTTCCACCATTCGGCACAGGCACAATCTCAGCCTTCAGGCCTACCTTCTCGAGTGCCGCCTTGACGAGTTGCGGGGCCTTGTCGAACCCCATGCTCTGCGCCGACACGCTCGGTTGACGCACCAGGTCCATCAGGACCTGCAGGTTCTCGTCCAGGTGCTGGTCTATGTGCCGGTAGATGTCGTCCAACGATCCTTCTGTCCTCAACACAACTACTTGGCGACGAATTCCTCGATCGAAAGCCCGACGTCCCTCGCTATTTGTCGGAGCAACGTC
>JACQUF010000251.1 GCA_016210435.1 Chloroflexota bacterium | reverse complement strand
CGAACCATCCCACCCAAGGACTGGAGTTAAGCGCATGGTGGTTTCCGCTGTCCGCCCTAGCAGCGAGCTGGACGCCGGATACAAGAGCTTCAACCGCATCCCTCGAGTCGTCGAAGTTCCCAACCTCATCCAGGTCCAGGTTCAGTCATTCAACTGGCTGTTAAAGGAAGGACTGAAGGAGCTTTTCGACGAAATCTCCCCAATCGAGGACTTCAGCGGTGGCCGTTTCGAACTCAAGTTCGGCGACTATGAAATTCGCGCTGCAAAGCTGACCGAGCGCGAGTGCCGAGAGAAGGAGATCACCTATTCCGCGCCCCTGTATGTCACCGTAACCCTCCGGGTGAAGGCGACGGACGAGCGGAAGGAGCAGACGCTCTTCTTCGGCGATGTCCCGATGATGACCGAACACGGCACGTTCATCATCAACGGCGCCGAACGCGTGGTCGTCTCGCAGCTCGTGAGGTCGCCGGGCGCGTACTTCACGGTCGAGCCCGACCCCGGGACCGGCCGCCCTCTCTGCTACGCCAAACTCATCCCCTACCGCGGGGCGTGGGTCGAGCTCGAGACTTCCAATAAGGACCTCCTCTATGTAAAGGTCGACCGGAAGCGCCGTACCCCGGTGACGACGCTTCTCAGAGCCCTGGAATACAACGACGACGAAATCCTGGGGTTGTTCGACGATGTCGACAACGATCCCGAGCACCAGTTCGTCAAGTCGACACTGCTCAGGGATTCCGCGGTAAAGACGCGCGACGAGGCGCTCGTCGAGTTCTATCGCAGGCTGCGCCCAGGTGAGCCGCCCAGTGTCGAGAACGCAAAGACGTTGCTCGAGAGCCTGTTCTTCAACCCCCGCAAGTATGACCTGGGCCGGGTGGGCCGGTACAAGCTGAATCGCAGCCTTGGCGTGAACGAGTCCGTCAGGATGCTCACGAAGGGCGACATCGCCGCGCTCATCCGAAAGATGATCAAAGTCAACAACGGCCGGGAGAAGATCGACGACATCGATCATCTCGGCAACCGGCGCGTCCGGGCGGTCGGTGAGCTCATCGAAAACCAGTTGCGAGTCGGCCTGCTCCGCATGGAGCGGGTCGTCCGCGAGCGCATGACCACGCAGATGGACCCGGCGACCACCACGCCCGCGGCGCTGATCAACATCCGTCCGGTTGTGGCGGCGGTGCGCGAGTTCTTCGGCGGGTCTCAGCTTTCCCAGTTCATGGACCAGACGAACCCGCTGGCGGAACTGACGCACAAGCGGCGCCTGTCAGCGCTCGGTCCGGGAGGCCTCTCCCGCGAGAGGGCAGGGTTCGACGTTCGTGACGTCCACCATTCGCACTACGGCCGCATCTGTCCGATCGAGACCCCGGAAGGACCGAACATCGGCCTTCTTGGATCGCTCGCGACGTTCGCCAGGATGAACGAGTACGGTTTCATCGAGACGCCCTACCGCCCCGTCCGCCGGGAAGAGTTGAGCACCGACCCGGACCTCGCTGGCCGTTCCTCTGCCGAAGACATCACCGACGATGACGGTGAGGTGATCGTCAAGGCAGGGCGTGTGATCTCGCGCCAGGCCGCGCGGCAGATCGCAATGTTCAAGAAGCCGCGGCAGATCAAGGTGCGCCCCTACGTTTCCGCTGATCCCGAGGACATCGTCTACATGCCCGCAGATGAGGAAGAGCGCCACATCATCGGCCAGGCGAACACCGAGCTCGATGCGAAGAACCAGATCATCGGTGAGCGTATCGAAGTGCGCGTCGGTGAACGCTTCACGAACGAACTGACGGAACATGTCGAGTACCTTGACGTGTCGCCGATGCAGATCGTAAGTGTCTCTACTGCATTGATCCCCTTTCTCGAGCACGACGACGCGAACCGCGCTCTTATGGGCTCGAACATGCAGCGCCAGGCGGTCCCACTGCTCCGGCCGGAAGCGCCGATCGTGGGCACGGGCATGGAGAAGCGAGTCGCGCTCGACTCCGGTCAGGTCGTGCTCGCGGACGAAGGCGGGGTGATCCTCTCGTCCACCGGTGCTGAAGTCCAGCTTCAGGCCGATAGCGGAAAGGTCTACACCTACCGCATGACCAAGTTCACACGGTCCAACCAGGGGACTTGCGTCAGCCAGCGGCCGGTTGTGGAAAAAGGCCAGCGCGTGGTCAAAGGCCAGCCGCTCGCCGACTCCTCATCGACCGAGAAGGGTTACCTGGCCCTCGGACAGAACATCCTCGTGGGTTTCATGAGCTATGAGGGGTTCAACTACGAGGACGCCATCATAGTCAGCGAAGCACTGGTCCGGGACGACCGCTTCACTTCGATTCACATTGAGAAGCACGAGGTGGAGGCCCGGGAAACGAAGCTGGGCCCCGAGGAGATCACCCGGGACATCCCGAACGTCGGCGAGGAGAGCCTGCGGGACCTCGACGAGGAGGGGATCGTCCGCATCGGAGCGTACGTGCGCCCGGGCGACATCCTTGTCGGCAAGATCACACCCAAAGGTGAGACTGAGCTGACCGCGGAGGAGAAGCTCCTGCGAGCGATCTTCGGTGAGAAGGCGCGCGACGTGAAGGACACCTCGCTCCGAGTTCCGCACGGACAGCACGGCAAGGTCATCGACGTCAAGATTCTCACCAAAGAGAACGGCGATGAGCTTCCGCCTGGCGTGATGAGAATGGTCAGGGCCTGGGTCGCCCACACGCGCAAGGTGATGGAAGGCGACAAGATGGCTGGCCGGCATGGCAACAAGGGCGTCATCGCCAAGATCCTGCCTGTTGAGGACATGCCGTTCCTGCCCGATGGCACACCGCTCGACATCATCCTCAACCCGATCGGCGTCCCGTCTCGTATGAACCTTGGGCAGGTGCTGGAAACGCACCTGGGCTGGGCGGCTGAGACCCTCGGGTTCAAGGCTCTGAGCCCGGTTTTCGACGGCGCACGCAGCGCGGTTATCGAAGACCAACTGGCGCGGGCATGGTTCGTGCGCGAGTCCGGGGCAACCGACCGCCGGGCGATCAACGGGACCAGCTGGGACGAGGCTACGGTACGCGCCTGGCTTTCGGACCGGGGATTCGTCTACGAAGAGCTGTTCGAAGAAGCACAAATCGGTAAGGCGCGGGAGGCTTGTCTGCGCATCTTCCTTAAGGAGAGCGCGGGGATCGATGCATCCAAGCTTCCTGCCGCAGAGCTCTTCGAGACAGCATTGAAGATCGACCGGGACCAGCATCTGCCCGTTCCGATCTTCGGCAAGTCGGTCCTCTACGACGGCCGGACCGGCGAGCGCTACGACCAGCCGGTGACGGTCGGCAAGATCTACATGCTGAAGCTGATCCACCTGGTCGAGGATAAGATCCACGCACGCTCGACCGGCCCATACTCGCTCATCACCCAGCAACCATTGGGCGGTAAGGCGCAGTTTGGTGGGCAGAGATTCGGCGAGATGGAGGTCTGGGCGCTCGAGGCGTACAGCGCCGCCTACAACCTCCAGGAAATGCTGACTGTGAAGTCGGACGACGTCGTAGGCCGCGTGAAGACCTACGAAGCCTGCGTCAAGGGAGAAGACATCATCCAGCCCGGCGTGCCGGAATCGTTCCACGTTCTGCTCAAGGAACTGCAGGGGCTGGGGCTCGCGGTCGAACTGCTGAACGAGCCCGGCGACCCGTACTCCATCCCGGCACGGTCGGAATTCAGCCCGACGATGATCGTGGATGCAGATACGGAAAGCATCGAGGAGGAGCTTGAAGCGGCGGAGGTCGGCGAGGAGATCGAGCCGGAGATCGAAGCGGAACCGGTTGCCGAAGAGGAGGAAGCCGTAGTAGTTGGCGCCGTTGCCGGCCAAGAGGTGGAGGTCACCGAGGAAATTCCGGAAGACGCCGTCTTCGAAGAGGCAGATGAGGAAGCCGTCGAGTCGGAGGAGGAAGAGCCCACCGACGAAGTGCTCGAAGAAGAAGAGGAATCGGAGGAAGAAGTCGAAGACGAGCCGGAGGAACCGGACGACGAGTCCGACGAAGAATCCGAAGACGAGCTCGACGAAGCCGACGACCGCTAGTTTTTCCTCACGAATGCAATCGAAAGGGACTGACAGCTAATGACGACAGAGCCAGGGGCGGAATTCAACGCAATCCGAATTTCACTGGCATCCCCGGAGCAGATCCGGGCCTGGTCGTACGG
>JACQUF010000250.1 GCA_016210435.1 Chloroflexota bacterium | reverse complement strand
GTGAGCGCCGACGGCAAGACAATCGCCACCATCTCAACCAGCGGCTCCGTCACGGCGACGGGCAAATACGCCGTCGGCAAGATGATGAAGACTCGATCCGACATGTATTTCCCACTTCTGGCGGACGCTGAGCGGCGGATCGTCGTGCTTACCGAAAAGGACAGGTTCGACCAGTGCGCGAATTCGCACATGCAGAGACCGTTCGACCTCGAAGCTAGACTGCTGGCGGCCCGAAAGAAAGCATCCACCGAGATGACCCCGCCTACGGAACCGGGCATTGGACGTGGCTAGGCATGCGGGATACCTGAGCGCTCACAGATCGCGGTCCGATCCGTCGAAATGGCCGGCATCTTGGCGCAAAGGTCCAAAGAACGTCCTGCCATGGCTGGCCGAGCATTGGTACCAGGTCTATGTGAAAGACCACCCCGGCGAGTTTGCCTTCGACCGACTGGATGGCCCGTTCGACACAGGCGCTGATTTCGTCGGGATTCGAGGGAAGCGTGGTTACACCGCGGAAGTCGAGAAGGATTACATGTCCTATCTCTACCACGGCCACCCTCGCTTTGACGTGCTCATCGTGGGGGTGACCGAACCGCCTCCGCTGGGTATGAAGAACCGTCTACCTCGGCTCATCAAGTACCTCGATCCCCACAAGGTGGATGCGTATACGAAGGACATGCGAGCTGAGGAGGATGAGAGGCTCAGACGCGAGGCCGAGCGGCTTCCAAGCTGGCGTGATCTCCAAGAGTTTGGGGTGAGGATCAGAGGCGTGGGTGACTCCAAGGCGTCGCTAATCAGGGACCTCGAAGGACCTGTGGAGCTGATGCGGGTCAAGGAGGGGTGGGTCGCGCTCGCCGCCGTGAGGGTCTGCCCGGAATGCGGTGGAACGATGAGTCAGGTCCCATATGTCGCCGACGTGGACGGAGATCTCACCGAAGGACAGGAAGCCGACCTCACGGCTGGATTCTGGGCGGTATTTCAATGCGTCGCTTGCAAGGCGCGCGGCTGGTTCGAGCGAGGGTAGCGTCCCAGGCCCGCGTTCCGGCTCGGGTTGCGGGCTAGCCTGCGTCGTAGGGCATCGCATATACAAAATGGGATCCAGGGAGGTTCTGACGTGACTAACGGGCTTCTGGACAAGATCGACCTAGAACCGCGTCTCAAGGCGACCCATTCCGCCATTACGGAGCAGCGCCTGCTAGATGGCGCGAAGTGCGACGCGTGGTACACAGAGAGACAACGGGTCGTGGACTTCCTGCTGGCTTCGGGGCGGGAAATCGCGACAACCATTCGCACGGAGCTTGGGATCACGTGGAACAAACCTGTTCCGGTTGACGCGGCCGCTGCCTTGGACCGGGCTGGAACCTACCCGCGGAACTGGGAAGACGGCCCCGACGGCGCTCTCGCTGGAGCAGCTATCCTCCTCGCTGGGTGGGTCGCAAACCAGTCGGGCTCGAAAGCGACCGGAGACAGTCCCCAGGCCGGGCAACTGTTTACCGACCACATCCGTCCGTTGATCAAAGAAGCGATGAATCTAGGGTTCCGATGGGGTCAAGACGCAAGGAGCCGATAGCGCCGTTCCCAGCCTCTAGCGTTGCCCGTGCTACAGCCCTGCGGCCTCGGCTTCAACCCTCCATCATCCGCTGACCGCCAGGTGCGCAGCACGCGCTTCACGTACACGGCGCTCTTCTGGTCGAACGTCACGTCCACATGGACCACTTGCGGGTCGTCCATCGTGTCGCAAGGGATGTGCCCAGCAGCTATCGGAGCGATCGGTAGCAGGTCGAGCACAGCGGCTTCGCGTACGAGGTTGTCGCCGACCGACCGCACGAATGACAGACCTTCTCGGCATACTCCGGATTCTTGTACGCAGCCCACACGTCATAGCAATCGGGGCAGAGTGGACGGGATGGGTCCAGATCGATGTCCGTGCCGCAGCGGACGCAGTGTCCGCGATCCGACTTGCCGGCGTGATTGAACATCTTGCGGACCTCGTTCATCACCACCTTGCCGGCCGTCACCGGCTGTGCCAGGGCGACGACCGTCCGCGTCACATACTCACGCACGGCCTCGGTGTCCGCGTCGTCGTGCAAGGTCAGAGCGAAGTCCAAGGATGCCTGGGTCGAAGCGCGGGTCAGGTTCATCGAACTGACCACGACCGCCGCCTCGTTCAGGTAGATCTTGGCGTGAAGGCCCTCGACCGTCGCCACCTTGACCTTGTTGAGCAGCAGCCATTGCACGTCCTCAGAGTTCAAGACTTGCGGATCGGCGCGCAGGATTACCTTCACATCGACCCGGTTCTTGACAGCCACGACGATGGCGTCCTCGGCATGCGGCCAAAGGCCCAAATAGGGAGTGACCAGGATGGCGTACTTGCGTGCGTCGCGGAGCACTGAAAGGATGCGGCCGGGAACCTCCTCGTCAGTGCAGAAGCGCGAACGTCCGTTGGTCATTACCAGCCCCCACCCGCAAACGTCTGCCACGGTTGGTGCGGGAGGTTACCACGAGGCGTGCACGGTATGAGGCCGGTTCACGAAGGCAGAAATTCGTTGGAACGTCGTGGCGGCGGACGAACGGGCGAAGCGATCCACAGGAGTTGACGCGCAACGAGCTCGGGATCGGCGGAACGACCGTCACCGGAGGCTCTTCCTGCGGCTCACCTTGGTTGTTTGCGATCCGTTCGAGGTGACGCCCAACCGGGCCGAATCGATGGGCCTGCACCTGCGTCTCGCAGAGGTCATGCATGGGTGGACGCATCCCCCGTCGCTTCTGCCGCTGGCAAGCTCATCGCCTGCAACGTCTTCTGTGTCAAAAACTGCACCCCGGCGACTTGACCGGCTAACTCGTCGTACGCCTCTCCGCACATCGCAAGGAAGCCGTCGCGACTGAGGTCGGCCGGAGATTCCGGTTGATCGGCCACCGGGCTGTGGCCGGTGCGGTTGAGGTGGTAATCCAATCCCCCTCCGGTCCGAAAGGGCTTCTGGCAATCTGAGCACTTGAGCTTTTCCCTCATCATCGCCTCCACGCGTGACGCACCCGCCCGCCCACGCTCGCTCACGACGCCCGCCCGCTCGCGCCCGCCCTCGCGCCCGGGCATCGCGGTGCGCGTGTCATGAATCGCGCCGCGTGTATGCGTACGCGCTCGCGCCATTTTTAAACACAATTTGTGCAGCCATTGTTACCAACAATTATACCGTTTCTTTTTACGGGATTAAATTGTGATCCCACGCACAGAGCGACTACAACGGTTTTCAACGCCACTTTTTTCGTCTACCATTCTGCGAGAGGCGTTGTGGCCAACGACCGGGTTGCGGTCTGGCGATTCTCCTAATGGCAGTGCCGGTCGCAAGGATGAGCGGGGGGCGGCGGCCTCGCCGATTCGGACGACCGGCCCCCCCCGGTGGTGGCGCACGGGGCCGCCCAACGATCCCCACCGCGGGGTGCTCGAGCGCGAACGCATACGCGTGCAACTGCGACCGGTAGACGCTCCAGTCCTTTTCGCTGCTGCCGGTGGTCTTCCAATCCGGGATGCCGACTGTCCCATCATCAAAGTAAATAAGTCCGTCAGTACGCCCTGAGATGTACGCGCAACCGGCAACTCCCGGGAACGAAATGCGATCGGATAACACCGCGACTCCGTCCCCAATTGAGCCGGAAGCAAGTCCCCCGTTTAGCACCGAAGTAGGCGCTCCGGCCAGATAGTTCTTCATCTCACGGTCGATCGCGGCGAAGATTCCAGGCATCGGTATTGACGGCTGGCGAATCCCAGCGGTGACCGTCATCCACCAACAACGTCGGCAACCTTCCCAGAGAAAGGTCATGGTCGACGGGTTCAGCTTGATGACGTTCGCGACCGGGGCCGTAGAAGGTTGCCCGGTGGCCCCTCCTCCTTATC
>JACQUF010000024.1 GCA_016210435.1 Chloroflexota bacterium | reverse complement strand
GACCTTGACGCCGATCTTGCCGAACGTGGTCGACGCTTCGGCGATCGCGAAATCGATGGTCGCGCGCAGCGTGTGCAACGGCACGCGGCCTTCCATGATCTTCTCCGAACGCGCGATTTCGGCGCCGCCCAGCCGGCCGCCACAGATGATCTTCACGCCCAGCGCACCCGAGGACATCGTGCGCGTGGCAGACTGGCGCATCGCCCGGCGGAAGGCGACCCGGCGTTCGAGTTGTTCCGCGACATTGCGCCCGACGAGATAGGCGTCGAGCTCAGCCTGCCGGATCTCCTGGATGTTGAGCCGCGCGCGCTTCCCGGTCAGCTTCTCGAGGTCGCCCCGGAGCTCGTCTACGCGCTGTCCGCCGCGCCCGATGACGATGCCGGGCCGGGCAGTATGGATCGTCACGACGAGGTCCTGCGGGCCGCGTTCGATCTCGACCCGCGAGATGCCACCGGACTCGCCATAGCGCTTCCGGATGGCCTCCCGGATCTTCAGGTCCTCCTGCACCAGGCCCTTGTACTGCTTTCCGCGCGGCGCGAACCAGCGCGCCTGCCACGGCTGGATGATGCCCAGACGGAACCCTACTGGATGGGTTTTGTGGCCCAAGCTGACTCTCCTATGCCTCGTCCACTTCGACGGTCAGATGGCTGCTCGGGCGGTCGAATGCACCCGCGCGGCCACGCGCCTTGGCGCGGAAGCGTCGTACTCGAGGTCCGCCGTCCACAGTGATCTTCACGACTTTGAGCTTCGAGCGGTCCTTGAGATCGTTGTTTTCGGCATTCGCCATCGCCGATTTGAGGGTCTTTTCGATCACGCCGGCGGCTGGTGTTGGCACGAACTTGAGGACGGACATCGCCTCCTCTGCGTTCTTGCCCCGCACGAGATCGGCGACCCTCCGCATCTTGATCGCGGAGACGCCGACTCTTTTCGCGTAAGCCCGGGTTGCCATGGAACTGCTGCGCCTCCTACGCCGGCGCCGTCGTCTTGTCGGACTTGGACGAATGGGCCCGGAACGTGCGCGTTGCCGCGAATTCGCCCAGGCGGTGCCCGACCATGTTCTCCGTGATCAGCACCGGGACGTGCCTGCGCCCATCGTGCACGGCGATCGTGAGGCCGACCATGTCAGGCATGATCGTCGACGCCCGCGAGTACGTCTTGATCACGACCCGCGCCGAACTCCGGCGTGCGCTCTGCACACGCTTGAGCAGTTTTGCGTCGATGAACGGCCCCTTCTTGGTCGACCTTGACATGTTTTATCCCTTCAGGTTTTAGGTTTGAGGTTTTTAGTCCCTATCCCCTCAGCCCTTGGCCCTTTAGATCTCTGTCCCTACGTCTGATACCTGCGGCGAACAATGAACTTGTCCGTCGACTTGTTGTTTCGCGTGCGGTGGCCGAGTGCCGGCTTGCCCCACGGCGTCTTCGGTCCCGGCAATCCGATGCCCGACCTGCCCTCGCCGCCGCCGTGCGGGTGGTCGCGCGGGCTCATCGCCGAGCCGCGCACTTCAGGGCGCAGCCCCATGTGCCGGGCGCGCCCGGCCTTGCCAAGCTTCTGGTTCTTGTGGTCGATATTCCCGACCTGCCCGATGACTGCGAGGCACTCGCTGCGAACGCGCCTGACTTCGCCGGAAGGCAGGCGCAGCTGCGTATACCCGGTCTCTTCGTGTGCCATCACCTGGGCAACGGCGCCCGCAGCGCGGCACATCTGCGCGCCACGACCTGGCCGTAACTCGATGTTGTGCACGAAGGTGCCGGTAGGGCACTGGGCAAGGGCTACCGCGTTCCCGTTTTCGATCGGCGCGGCGTCGCCCGCAGCCAGCTCCTGGCCTACCGTCACTCCCTCTGGCGCCAGGATGTACGCCTTTGCGCCATCGCCGTACTGCAACAGCGCCAGGCGGGCTGAGCGGTTGGGATCATATTCGATCGCAAGTACCGTGGCGTTTTCGCCCGGCCGGTTGCGATAGAAATCGACCACGCGATAGCGGCGACGGTGGCCGCCCCCGCGGTGCCGCGTCGTGACGCGTCCGGTGTTGTTGCGGCCGCCGTGCTTGCGCAGCGATCGCAGGAGCGATTTCTCCGGCTTCTTCTTCGTGATCTCCGAGAAGTCGGGCAGGATCGCCGCCCGCTTACCCTCGGAAGTTGGCTTGAAGGATCGTAGCCCCATGAGCTAGGCCCTCTCAAACAACTGGATCTGGTCGCCTTGCTTCAAGGTGACTATGGCCTTCTTCCAGTCGGGTGTCCGGGTGCGGCGAATGCCAAACCGTTTCGTCTTGCCGCGCACAGTGAGCACGTTCACGTCGACGACCGACACGTTGAACGCCTTCTCGACCGCGCTGGCTATCTGCGGCTTAGTCGCCGCGTTCTGCACTTGGAAGACGTACTTGCCCTTCTCTTGAAGGATCGTGCTCTTTTCGGTTACGACCGGTCGCTTCAAGACCTGTCCGATCCTCATTGCGCGCCTGCCTTTCGGACCGGCCTCACGATGGGACGGGTCCAGATCTCGTCGACCTTCTTGACCGCGTCCTGGGTCACGACGAGGTTCACGGCGCGGGCCGCGTCCAGTGCGCTGAGCTGCGGCGCCGGCAGCACCGTCGTGTCAGGCAGGTTCCTGCAGGAGGTGATGACTGCAGGCTGGACGCCATCGGTCACGAAGAGCGTGAATCCCTTCAATTTCAATCCGTCGATGATGCCCTTGATCGCCTTTGTACTGGGATCGGACAGCTTCAGGTCATCGACGACGAACAGCCGCCGGGTTCGCACCTTGTCGGAAAGGGCGACGCGCAAGGCCGTCCTGCGGATGCGCCTGGGTAGCGCTTGCGTGTAGCTGCGGGGGTGCGGGCCATGAGCGACGCCGCCGCCTCGCATGCGCGGCGCCGTGATATCGCCGATGCGCGCGCGCCCGGTGTGCTTCTGGGGCCGGAGCTTGCGCCCCGATCCGATCACCTGGCCGCGCGTCTTCGAATCATGCGTGCCCTGGCGCCGATTCGCCTGCTGCGCGACGACCACCTGGTGAAGCACCGCCATGTTCATGGGGTGCGCCCAGACCAGGTCGCTCGCCTCAACGGCGCCGACGACCTTGCCTTCGGCGTTGTAAACCTTTAGTTCCATAGTGGGTAATTAGCCCTTCTTCGCGGCCTGCGCGGGCGGCCGGGCAGGCGCAGCGCGTGGCGCCTTCTGGATCGTCTCAGGCTTCTTGGCCGCCTCAGCCTGACGCTTGCGTTCGGCCTCGCGGCGCGCGATGTGTTCCGCCGATTCGCGGCCGAGGTAGCGTACCGTGACCAGCCCGTTCTCCGGGCCGGGGACCGCGCCCTTCACGAGCACGACGTTCTGCTCTGGGTCAATTTTCACGATCTGGATGCCGCTGATAGTTGCCTGGATGGCGCCCATGTGCCCTGCCATGCGCGTCCCCTTCCACACATGTCCGGGGTGCGTGGTGGAACCAATTGCGCCGGGTGACCGTTGCCGGTCAGACTGCCCGTGAGTGCGTGGACCACCCTTGAAGTTGTGGCGCCGCATGCCGCCCTGGTATCCGCGGCCCTTCGATGTACCGGTGACGGCAACGAAGTCGCCTACCTGGAACACGCTGGCGTCGAACTTCTGGCCGACCTGGATCGACGCGAGCTCGGCGCGTGGTCTGAACTCGTGTATGAATCGGAATTTGCCCCCAGATCGTGCCTGGTGCCCGGTTTCCGGCTTGTTCAGTCGCTTGACCGGCTCAAACCCAACTTGAACGGCTTCATACCCGTCTCGCGTCCTGGTCCGGATCTGCGTGGCGATGCACGGCCCGATCCTGATCACCGTGACAGGCACGACCGTGCCGTCCTCACGGTAGTGAGTCGTCATGCCTACTTTTCTGCCGAGGAGCCCTTGGATGCTCATGTCAGTTACAGCTTGATTGAGATGTCGACGCCTGCCGGGACCTGAAGTCGAGTAAGCGAATCGATCGTCTTGGTCGTTGGTTCGAGGATATCGATCAACCGCTTGTGCGTTCTGATCTCAAAGTGCTCCCGCGAATTCTTGTCGATGTGCGGAGACCGTATGACGCAGAAGCGCCGGATCGCGGTGGGCATTGGCACCGGGCCCGCGACGGCCGCGCCCGTGCGTTCGGCAGCTTCGACGATCTGGCGGGCAGAGAGGTCGAGCACTCGGTGATCGAAGGCCTTGAGAATGATTCGAATCTTCTGGCCAGGCATCTGCTCTACCCCTTGACCGCGGCGACCGCCGAGGCAGGCGCGGGCGCATAGTGGCTGATTTCGAGCGTGAACGTCGCGCGTCCAGTCGTGCGCGAGCGCAGCTCCGTCGCGTACCGGAACGTCTCGGCAAGCGGAATGAAGCCGCGGATCACCTGGATATTCCCGAGCCCTTCCATGCTCTGGATCTGGGCCCTGCGAGAGTTCAGGTCGCCGAGGACGTCGCCAAGGAACTGATCGGGCGTGATCACTTCGATCTTCATGATCGGCTCGAGGAGGACCGGCCTGGCCCTTTCTGCAGCAGACTTGAAGGCCATGCTCGCGGCAACCTTGAACGCAGCCTCTGACGAGTCCACTTCGTGGAACGACCCGGCTGTGAGGAATGCCTTCAGATCCACCGTCGGGTAGCCCGCGAGGATGCCGGTCTGGGCAGCTTCCCGGAAACCGGCCTCCGCGGCGCGCTGGAATTCGGCAGGGAGCACCGCTCCAGTGATCTCGCTCTCCCATTGAATGCCTGAACCGCGCTCCATGGCCTCCAGGCGAAGCGTGACATCCCCGTACTGGCCATGGCCGCCTGTCTGGCGCACAAAACGACCCTGCGCCCGTGCGGTCTGGGCGATCGTCTCGCGGTAGGCCACTCTGGGACTGCCGGACGTGACTTCGACTTTGAACTCGCGGCGCAGGCGTTCGACGATGATGTCGAGGTGCAATTCGCCCATGCCTGCAATGACGATCTGTCCGCTCTCGGCGTCCGTCCTGACCTTGAAGGTCGGGTCCTCGTCCGCCAGGCGTCCCAGGGCGGTGTCCATCTTCTCCTGATCGCCACGCGTCTTCGGTTCAACTGCGACCGAAAGCACGGGCTCCGGGAACTGGATGGATTCGAGCATGATCTGCTTCTGCTCGTCGCAAAGAGTGTCCCCGGTGAACGCCCTTCTCAGACCAATCGCGGCTACGATCTCGCCGGGACCTGCTGACTTGATTTCCTCGCGCGTGTCCGCGTGCATTTTAAGAAGGCGGCCGATGCGCTCGCGCTCGCGGCGACCCGGGTTGTATACGGT
>JACQUF010000248.1 GCA_016210435.1 Chloroflexota bacterium | reverse complement strand
GCATGTAGAAGTACTCGGCGTAACCGCCGTCGCAGTACGGCCACTCCTCGAACGGCACCTGATAACCGCGGCGTGACCGGTGCGGGCAGGCGTGGAATTCGCCGCGGATGCACCAGTAGCAACGATTGCAGGGATTGAAGAAGGGGAACGCTACGCGGTCTCCTTCCTTCAACGGCTGGCGCAGGGAATCGAATTTGACGCCCTTGCCAAGCGACTGCACGACGCCCGTGAACTCATGGCCAGGCACACGCTTACGGTCAGGACCCTCATAGTGGCCGTCGTCTCGCCAGAAATGGAGGTCCGAGCCGCAGATGGCCGCGGCGGTATTCTTGATCAGGACCCCTCCCGGCTCGACTTCGGGGGTCGGAAGC
This sequence comes from Chloroflexota bacterium, assembly GCA_016210435.1. Classification (GTDB taxonomy): domain Bacteria; phylum Chloroflexota; class Dehalococcoidia; order Lucifugimonadales; family Lucifugimonadaceae; genus VGZT01. The sequence continues at coordinate 8,139 of JACQUF010000248.1, read as the reverse complement.
ATCTCGAGCTCGTATGGTTTTCCGGGCCGGATTCCAAGCGCGGTGAGGCCTTTCGGGCCGGACCGGGTCTTCGTGGTCATGCGCTGCTCCTGGATAGCTGGATGTAGGTACGTCTGTGGTTACGAGCGGCGCGAAATTGTACTCCGTGTCCGCGGGCTGCCGGAGTATGCTTCCTGCGAATGAAAGACGCACCGGCCATCCTGTCGCCCTGAGCGGAAGCGAAGGGCCTGTTCACGCCCCAGCAAGAACAAATTCCTCGCCACGTTCGGAATATGAAGCTGCGCTCGGAATGATCGTGCGGCGTCTCCCCATCTGGTTCTGCTGAGATTCCGCGATTGTCGGACAATCATGGCACGGCACAACGCAAGCGAGGAGGCAGCGTGAACATGCACGTCAATCCGGGAACCGCGGTGAAGAGTCCGGTTCGCCAGACTGCGCTCGAAGTTGCACGGGCACAATTCGATGCTGCTGCCGAACATCTGGGCCTCCCGGACGACATGCGTGAGCACCTGCGCCAATGCAAGCGCGAGCTGGTCGTTCACTTCCCGGTAAAGATGGACGACCGCACGGTCAGGACACTGACCGGTTATAGGGTCCAGCACAACGTGGCGCGCGGCCCGGCCAAGGGCGGGATCCGTTACCACCCGTTGGTCAGTCTGGACGAAGTCCGCGCCCTCGCCATGCTGATGACGTGGAAGTGCGCGGTCGTAAACCTTCCGTTCGGGGGCGCGAAGGGGGGCGTCGAGGTGGACGCGCACGAGCTTTCAAGCGACGAACTGGAGCGGCTTACCCGTCGATTCGCAACTGAGATCGCGCTTTTGATCGGGTCGGAGAACGACATCCCTGCGCCGGACCTCGGGACGAACGAACACATCATGGCCTGGATCATGGACACGCTGAGCATGCACCAGGGCTACTCGCTTCCCGGGGTCGTGACCGGCAAGCCGGTGCCGATCGGCGGGACGCTTGGCAGGGCGGAGGCGACCGGCCGCGGCGTGGCAATAGTCGCCAAGGCTGTCCTGGAACGGCTCGACCGGCCGATCGAAGGGGTCACGGTCGCGATCCAGGGCTTCGGGAACGTCGGCTTCAATGCTGCGCTCGCGTTCAAGGCCATGGGCGCAAAGGTGGTCGCAGTCAGCGACCATACTGGTGGGCTCTTCCAAGAAGAAGGTTTCGATCTGAGCGACGCCGTCGATTGCCGAGGGGATATCCATCGTTGCGTCAGCGATGGAAAGGCGGATCCCGTATCAAACGAGGAACTGCTCGAACTGCCGGTCGATATCCTGGTCCCCGCCGCGATCGAGGGGCAGATCACGGCGGCGAACGCTGACCGGGTACGTGCCCGGTATGTCGTGGAAGGCGCAAACGGCCCCACTACGAATCAGGCCGACCGGATCCTGGCCGATCGGGGCGTCACGGTCGTCCCCGACATCCTCGCAAACGCGGGCGGAGTGGTCGTGTCCTATTTCGAGTGGGTACAGGACTTTTCGAGGTACTTCTGGGACCTCGCCGAGGTCAACCGCAATATGGAGCGCGTCCTGCGGCAGGCGCTCGCCGAGGTAGCTTCGACCGCAGAGCGGGAGCGGGTGTCGCTCAGAACCGCGGCTCTGATCGTGGCCGTGCGGCGGGTGACCGAGGCCATCCGCCTCCGCGGTTTCTACCCGTAGCCCCAGGCGCCGGCTGGCGTTCCCGCGGGCTCCAATGCCGGCGGCGCCACCGCCGGGGCGCCCTCAATGCGGATGACGTCGGCGGCCTCGGCCGCTGGGTCCCGCTCCACGACCCTGTGCGTCCCGTTCAGATACGCGACAGCGACGCTGTTTCGCCGCTCAGCGCCGGTCTTGCCCGAAACCCCAAGCTCTGAACAGATCCGGTCGATTTCTGAGTCGACCTCGGCTTCCGTGAGGTTCGTGCGCCGCGCGATCTCCTGGGTCTTCGCACCGCCGGCGACGTTCTTGACGACCGTCATTTGCTTTTCGGTCAGCCTCTGGAGGTTGGAATCGGCATCCGGCCGTAAGTACTCGATGATCGCGGGGTCGAGGGTGACGAGTCCCCACGTCGAGCCTTCCATCGCCCGGACAATGGCATCGGTGTCACCCATCGTTTGCTTGAGCAGGTACGACCATCCGCCGCCCCGGCCTTCGGCTACGCTCCGCAGATATTCCTTGTCCTTGTGGGATGACAGGATGACGACGCCAGTTTGCGGGCGCGCCTCTTTGATCTTTCGCGCCGCCTCGATCCCGGTCATCTCTTCCCCGAGCTCCACATCCATGAGGATCGCGTCCGGCTTATGGGAGATTCCTATCCGGACGGCATCGCGCGGGTTGTCGACCGCCGCGATGACTTCGACAGTGGGATAGGCCGAAAGCGCCGTCCGCAAAAGATCGCGAAACAGGGGCTGGTCTTCGACTATCAGAACGCGCATTTTTGCCCCGTTTGTTGTCATTGATCTACTCCCGCTGCGTACCATCATTGCGGGTGGGCACACACCGGCGAAGGCACTTTTGGCGTAGGCTGAGTGATCCCGCGGGATCAGCGACATGAGCCAAAAGGATCATCGTGACCGATAAGCGCAGCTTCTGGGCATGGGGCATGGAGTCGCGCGAACCCGCGGCCGCGGACCTGCAGCGCGGGGCACGCGCGATGTCGGAACGGTTTGGGACGGACCTGGCGCCTGGCAGTCCACCGCGACTCTCGGACCTGAGGCTGCGGGCGCCTCGGGTCTCGCCGCCGAAAACCCTGGCATCATTCTGCGTAGCAGAGACCTACGACCGCGCCTTCCACAGCTACGGCCACAGCTTCCCCGATCGAGTCCGCAAGTTCAGAGGCGATTTTTCCAATCCTCCCGACTTCGTCGCGTACCCCGCGGCCGAGGCGGACATCGAAGCTGTTCTCGGCTGGTGCCACTCGAACGGAGTGGCAGTCGTGCCGTTTGGCGGTGGCTCCTCCGTGGTCGGCGGCGTCGAGCCCCCTGTCGAAGCACCGGGCGCCGTGGCGCTCGATCTTAGGCGCCTTAACAGGGTGATTGAAGTCGACGCGACATCGAGGGCTGCGCGGATCCAGGCCGGCGCCCTGGGGCCGTCTATCGAAGCCCAACTCCGGCCACACGGCCTGACGCTACGCCACTTCCCGCAGAGCTTCGAGTTTTCGACTCTCGGGGGATGGATCGCCACCAGGTCCGCAGGCCATTACGCCACGAACCACACCCACATCGATGAGTTCGTCGAATCAGTCAGGATGCTTACTCCGGCAGGGACATGGGGGTCGCGCCGCCTTCCGGGAGGCGGAGCAGGCCCGAGTCCGGACCGGTTCGTACTTGGCAGTGAAGGCACCCTGGGCGTGATCACCGAAGCCTGGATGCGAGTGCAGGCCAGGCCGCGGTTCAGGGAGGCCGCCGGCGCCGTCTTCCCGACGATGGAGCGCGCCGCGGAGGCCGCGCGGCGGATCGTGCAGGCGAAACTATGGCCGGCCAACTGCCGGGTGCTCGACGCGGGGGAAGCTGCGGCGGCCGCGGGGCTTGACGGTTCAAAAGCCCTGCTCGTGCTGGGCTTCGAGTCGGCCGAGCTGCCGCAGGAGGGGTCGATGCGGGACGCCCTGGAACTCGCCCTGGACGAAGGTGGCAAGGTCGTTGAACGTACCGGCGCGACACCCGCCTCCGAATCCGGGCCCGTCGAGAAATGGCGACGGTCGTTCGTGGAGATGCCCTACGTCTGGAATACCCTGGTGGGATTTGGCCTGATCAACGACACGTTCGAGAGCGCCATCACCTGGGACCAGTGGCCTGACTTCGACAGAGCGGTGCGGGAAAGCGTTCAGGACGCTCTGAAGCGAGTCTGCGGCGGAGGCACTCTTACGTGCAGGTTCACACACGTTTACCCGGACGGCCCGGCCCCGTATTACACGTTCACGGCCCTCGGGAGACGTGGTTCAGAGATCGCTATGTGGAAGGAAATAAAGGCCGCCGCTTCTGAGGCGCTGGAGAAGGCAGGCGGCACGATTACGCATCATCACGCGGTCGGCCGGGACCACAAGTCCTGGTACCAACGAGAGGCGCCCGGCCTGTTCCTGGAGTCGCTGCGAGCAGCCAAGCGAAGACTCGACCCGAACTGCGTGTTGAATCCCGGGGTCCTCTTCGACCCCTAGCCTCTTGGTTCCCTCGCCCCAAGAGGGGCGAGGGGATGCGCCGGGTTTCAGATCTGCAATCCGGCCCGGCGGGACGATCGAATCGTTGAACGTGTTCAGCCTGGCCCAGATGCTCCACCACCGGCCATTGCTCGCGTATGCCCTGATCAAATCGAGGTCCGTGCTCGTCAGCAAGGGTCCGGGGGACCCGGTCTCCCCGAGCGGGGACACGGAGGCGTCGATACCGCTGACCAGGTGGGTGGACACCGGAGACCAGCAACTGCGCTGCAGCTCAACCTTACGAACCGAAGGCGTCGAACAGTTGTGCAGTGCCATTTCGGACGGGAGCGTGACCAACCAGTTGAAGCGCAGGTAATCGATGCCCTTCACGGTGTCGACGCAGCGCACGAGCTGGGCATCGGCGCGGTCGTACTCCCATAGGCCGCCGTATTTGCTGAGAGGCAACGAGGCGCTGGTTGCGCGCACGGACTCGACGGCCTGGGTAGGCCCGATTTGGACCCTGGCTTCTTCCGGCCTGAAGATCACGCAGGGGGTTGGAGGCTGGGCTCGCAGCCGCCGCGGCGTCATCAGGGGCTCGCCAGCCCACACCGCGGCGAGCACATCGCCCTGCCTGGCGTCTATGGCTACCACCGCGTAGCGGCTCGGCTCGCGCTCCGCGATGCGCTGGTCTGGCACCCAGATGCCTTCGAACTGCACCGTCCATACAAGCGAATCTGGCGATACGTCCCGGTACTGCCCCGGGATCGCCACCGTACGCGATCGCCATTCGGTGAGGCGCTCGAGTGTCATCAACCGGGCCACGGGATCTCTCGGGAGTTCAGTCGCGCCGACGGCTTCCCGTGGCTTTACGAGATGCAGGCGCGCGGTCTCGGTCGCGTCCGTTTCCGAGACCGTGTTCAGTTCGATCGGAATGGGGACCGTCTCGGTGACGAAGGGTGTAAGCGCGGTGCGTGGCGGAGTGGACGCACGGCCGATGCCACAGCCAACGAGGGTCGCCGCGGCGAGCGCGAAAACGAATAAGAGACCGGTCCGGATCAAAGCAGGCACCCCCGTAATCCACTAAGACCACGTGAGATTGACGACGAATCCTCGGTAGGGGTGAAGGGATTCGATCGTGATTTTCACACTTCGAGCTTCAGGTGTGTCCGCGGTTCCCATCCCAGCAAGCGTTTCGCCTTTGAGAGGTTGTGTTCCTCGCCCCTTTCATCCCCGGCAATGAATACAGCGTCGAAGCGTCCATGACCTGTCCCGACCGCCTCCAGCGCTGCGAGATACGCGTTCGCAAGGTCCTCTTCATCGGTCACGTACAGTTTTCCTTCCTGCCGGCCTGCCGGGGTCTGTCGTTCGTTGATCCATTGCTCGCGAGTCCGCGGCCCCGTGATCCGCAGCGCAATGATGTTCATGTCGAACCAGCGGCAGAAATAGCGGCATATCAACTCGCCGAAGCCCTTCGTCAGGCCGTATGCGCTGGGGGTATCGAGGGGCATCTCTTCTTCGGCCGGGTACCACTTTCGAGCCCGCCAGTGAACACTCATCGTGCTTGTATGGACGCCTCGCCGGATTCCCATCTCCTGGGCGGTGAACAGCAGCAGGTGCAGGCCGAGCGTGTTGACCTCATAGTTCTCGGTGATGACCTTCAAGTCCTGAGCAGTCGAGCTGCCACCCTGAGGGCTCTTCATGACCATGTTTATGAACGTATCGACCCCTGCCAGCGCCCGGCGAAGCGCCGCGGGGTCGGTGATCGAACCCTGTATGTAGTCGATCCCTTCATGTCGCGGCGGCCGGAGGTCCAGCACGCGTAGCTCGTGATGCTCGCGCAGATATGGTGTTACGAAGCTTCCAACGTGACCGGATCCGCCAATCAACAGGACTTTCATTACCGCCTCCGCCTGAAACCGCACAAAATCTGCTCTGCAACATGAGCTAACGTTTCCCGGGTTCGCAATGATAAAGGGAGGAAATCGTGATCGAACGAATGATCGGGGCCCTGCAGCTCAAGTCCTCCACGTTCGAGGAGGTCGAAGCCGACACGAAGGCGACGCCCCAGGCAATGCTCGTGGTCATCCTGGTGGCGATCGCCACAGGCCTGGCAGGATTGCAGGTTGCTGATACCGGCGTTTTGGGACTGGTCCTGGGCATCGTCGTGGCACTGGCCGGATGGGCCGTCTGGGCCGGGATCACCTACTTCGTCGGGACGACGATCTTCAAGACCGAGGCGACGCAGGCGGACTGGGGCCAGCTGGCTCGAGTCCTCGGGTTTGCTCAGACGCCGGGAATCTTCAAGGTCATCGGCGTAATCCCTGCCCTGGGCGGGGACGTCAGCCGGATCATAGTTTTCGCAATTTTCGCCTGGCAGCTAGCCGCGATGGTAGTCGCCGTCAGGGCCGCGCTCGACTACACTTCAACCCTTCGGGCGATCGGCGTAGTCGTCGTCGGTTTCGTTCCCTACTTCGTGTTCCTCCTCCTCATCTCGCTCTTCGTCTGATGGAACTCCCGTATCTGTCGGTCGAGCAGATGCGGCCTGTCGATCGCCTCATGGCCGATTCCTACCGCGTTTCCCTGCTCCAGATGATGGAGAGCGCGGCGACGACCCGTGCGGCAGGCGTATCTCGGTGCTTGCGGGTACCGGGGGTACCGGCGAGGCAGGGCTCGCGGCGGCGAGGTGGGCACGATCCGTCGATCAAAGCCGTGGCGACCTTGACCCTGGCGCTTCCCTTAACCTGGCTTTGCCAGCGGCCAATCCTTGACCCCGTCCAGCGGGACGTAGCCGATGACCTCCCGGGCATGATTGATGTCCCGGAAGCGGCCCCGGTTGTCGGAGACGGCATAGAAGATGTCGAACCGGACGCTCGGCGAGGCGTTCACGCACTTCTCGACCATCTGGACGATGTCCCGGTGACTGCAGTAGGCGGCCGCATGCCTCGGGTCTCGGGGCCAGTCTTCCTCGACAACCCGTCCTATCCGGATGCAGATCACCGACATGTCGTGAAAGTCTGAGTAGTAGCGGCCGAGCGCCTCCCCGAACAGCTTTGCTGCGCCGTATACACCGTTGGGCCGGAAGAGCGAAAGGTGCGTCAGCATCGGCCGGGGCGCCCTGACGTCGGCCCATCTCGCCTCGACCAGCGGCCTGAATTCGGGCTCGCGTTCGTAGCCCATTACGGTAGCGCCGGAACTCCCAAGTACGACACGCTTCACGCGGGCAAGGCGTGACGCTTCGAGGACGTTGTGGACGCCCCCGATGTTGGTACTCAGATGGCCCTTGATGTCGTCGCCGAGATACGCCGCCATGTGGACCACCGCGTCAACGCCCTCGAATGCCGGCTTGATCGCATCAAGGTCGTTGATGTCCGCCTGGAAACATCTGACGCCTTTGATCGGGCGACGATTCAGGGCGACGACCTCGTGCGACTCTGCCAGTTTGCGGCCGGCCAGTCCGCCGATGAGCCCGCTCATTCCCGTCACGAGGATCTTCATAACACTCCACCTCCCAGCCCTGAGCCGGACCAGCTTCGAGCTTCGCAGCAATATACTTCGTGCGGCGTGCAGCCCGGTCCCGACCAGTCGGGATGCGATTATGCAGAGAACCTCGGAGGACGTGAATGAAGGCGATTCGAGTTCACACGCCCGGCGGGCCCGAAGCTATGAAGTTCGAAGAAATACCCGACCCGGTACCGGGACCGGGTCAGGTGGTCGTCCAGATCGAGGCCGCGGGCGTCAACTTCGTGGACATCTACAACCGGTCGGGACTCTACAAGAACCCGGTTCCGTTCCAGCTCGGGCAGGAGGCCTCCGGCATCGTCGAGTTGACGTCGCCAGACGTTCATGAGGTGAAACGCGGCGACCGCGTCGCGTATCAGGGCGTGGCGGGCGCGTACGCCGAGTACGCCGCGGTCCCCGCGATGCGGGTCGTCAAGGTCCCGGATGGGCTGAGCACCAGGACAGCGGCGGCCGCGCTCCTCCAGGGCATGACCGCGCACTATCTCTCGCACAGCACATATG
>JACQUF010000264.1 GCA_016210435.1 Chloroflexota bacterium | reverse complement strand
GGATCCGGATCGGGCGCTCCACTCGGCGCGGAACGTAATCGATCCAGGCGGCGGGGCCGCGATCCTTGGCGACCGCAGCATCTGGGGCGGGACGGCACCCTGGGAGGCAGCTGCGATCGAGACGGTCAAACGCTGGCTCGGCGAGCCGAGAAGAGCCGGGTCCGGCACATTTCAGATTCCTGAGAGGCCATTCGAGGAATCGCTCGCCGACGCGGGATTCGCGGGCGTTGAGTCGCATTTCATCCCGCTGCATTCGGAATGGGATCTCGACTACGTGATCGGACACCTCTACTCGACGAGCTACTGCAACAAAGCGCTGCTCGGAGACAAGGTAGCGACATTCGAGGAGGACCTGAAGCGCACACTGCTCGCCATCGTGCCCTCAGGCAGGTTCGAGTGGAACGTAGACGTGCAATGCCTCCTGGGCTTTGTCCGCTGAGATGTCATTTCCGATTAGCCCCACGGCGTCGACTTCGTACCGGAGCTTGTCCAACTCGCACGGGCGCGCCTGCCGCGCGTGCCGGCCGGGAATTTCTACGTCGCCAACGTGAGGGACTGGGTCCCGCCGCGGCGTTACGACTTCGTAAGGACCAATCTTGACTACGTCCCTGCGCGCTACTGGGAAGAACGGGTCAGGCGGCAGTGGGAGAGGCTGGTCGCCCGGGGCGGCCGGCTCATCCTCTGCTGGTACTACTCGTCCGGCGAAGCCGGAACCCTTCAGCCTTCGCCTGCGGAGGTGCTGCGGTCCCTCGGATTTTCAGTGGCCGACACGGCGAACGCGCTAGGCACCGAAGTGGCCTGGGCGGACAAGGGCTAGATCCGCGCGTCCTTTCGGGTCAGAGACCCCTCCCAGGCCAGAATATCTTCGTCCGCGGTGATCAACGTCGCTTCCCGGGATGTCGCCGTCGCGGCGACAATGCGGTCAGCCGGGTCGGAAGGAAATGCCTCCAGCTCGGTCGCGAGGATCCCAATGTCGCCCGACACGGGCACCTCGCCAATTCCGAATTGAAGCACGCGTCGACGCCACTCTGCCGTGGGGCTTCCCAGCATCAGGCGGCTGCGAAGCCGCAGCATGGCTACCTCCCAGAAGCTGATAGCGGAGATGAGGAGTTCGTTCTCTCCCAAGGCGACGTCCGCAAGCTTCCGTGTTGTCTGGCCGAGGGATCGATTCCCTTCCACGAGCCATACCAGAACGTGCGTATCGAGCAGAACCGGTTTCATGCCTGGGCGTTCCAATGGACGTCAATCGGGGCGATGATGTCACCCTTAGTTTTCGTCGAGCCCTTGAGCGCGCCGAACAGGGTCTTCGGCTTACGTCTTGCGGGAATCAACTCCGCGACTGGCACTCCGTTCTTGGTAATGAGCACCGGTTCGCCGGTCTCCGCGACCTCATCCATGATCTTCAGGCATTTGGCCTTGAATTCTGATGCCTTGACCGTTCTCATATGCGTGTCCTTGTGTGACTATAGTCATGACCATGGTACTCCAGAGACCTGTGTGGATTGTCCCGTGATGGGCGGTAGATACCTCCAATGAACATCCGCGAGCTGACCCCCGCAGACGCGCCCGCATTTCGCGAGCTTCGCGCACGGGCGCTGAAAGAACACCCGGAGTACTTCGGCGAGACCTACGAGCATTTCGTTGGTCGAAGCCCGGGCGACGTCGCGGAGTGGATGGCGTCTGCGAACTCCTTCATTTTCGGCGCCTTCGATGGCAACAGGCTCGTCGGGATCGCCCGCTGCTCCCGCAGAACGGACAGCCCGAGGGACGCCCATAAGGCGCAGGTGACGAGCGTCTACATTGCCCCGGAAGCCCGCGGGAAGGGGGCCGCAAAGGCCCTCATGCTCCAGCTCATCCAGGCGGCCCGGCGGTGGTCTGAAGTGGAAGAACTTCGACTGGCGGTCGTCGTGGATAACGAGTCCGCGCGGAAGCTGTACCGGACCCTGGGCTTCCGCGGGTTTGGCATCGAACCTCGCGCGATGAAGATCGGCGACAAGTACGTCGATGAAGAGCACATGGCGCTGCTTCTGGATCGGCGTGACTGAACGGCCATGGTTTGAGATCGCGCAGCGGAGCATCGTGGCAGGTGGACCGAGCAACACGCCTTCGAGGGGGAACGGCCGATGAAGATCGTTGACGTGCAGGTCGTTTCGTTTAGGATCCCAACCCGCGGCCAGCGGACGCGCTGGGGCTATGCGAGCAATCGAGAGACCGTGACCGACGGGGTCCAACGAATCACCAAGGTGATCGCGGACAACGGCGCTATCGGCTACTCCGTGGGCGGCGCGCACAGCTACTTCTACGGAGCGACCCCCGCGGAGGTCGAGCGCCTCGTGAAGCCCCTTCTCGTCGGCGAGAACCCGCTGGAGCGCGAGAAGCTCTGGCAATGGATGATGTGGAACCGGTCGGGCTTCTCCGAGGCGCTCACCGGGAATATCGACTGCGCGCTCTGGGACCTCCTTGGCCGCATGGCCGGCGTACCTGTCGCGAAGCTGCTTGGAGGCTATCGGGAGAAGGTCAAGGCCTACGCAAGCTCGGGCCCCAACCTTGGCGGGCCGGTTGTCTACGCGAAACAGGCGCTCGATTGCAAGAAGCGTGGATACAAGGCGTACAAGGTCCACGCCTACATCTACTGGGACCCGCACAGGAAGCAACCGGCCCCGGGAATGCCCGCGTTCCCGCGTGAGGACATCGAGGTATGCGCCGCAGTCCGCGACGCAGTGGGCGACGACATGGTCCTGATGCTCGACCCCTGGGGCATCTACAGCTACGAGGAATCGCTTTTCGTGGGACGCGAGCTCGAAAAGCTCGGTTACTACTGGCTGGAGCACCCGATGGACGAACGGCGGATCGAGCCGTACCGGAGGCTGTGCCGGGAGCTCGAAATCGCGATCTGCGGGCCGGAACTCGCCACAGGCAGCCACTATTCGAGGGCCGAGTGGGTCGTTCAGGGCGCTTCGGACATCGGCCGCATCGACGTGAATTTCGGCGGCATCACTGCCTGCAAGAAGGCTGTGGACATGTATGAGTCGCTGGGCGTCCCATGCGAAATGCATGTCGGGGGGTTCGGCAACGCGGCCATTCTCGGAGCGACTACCGAGGAGACCTGCGAGTATTTCGAGCGTGGTCTTCACTGGGTCGATGAGGACTACGACGTTACCCCGCCGTACCTGAAGACGCCGTGCGACCCCATGGACGATGAGGGATACGTCCACCTGCCTCAGGGACCGGGCCTCGGATTCGAATTCAACTGGGACTACATCAATGGCAATCTGGTCAGGGAGTAACATCCTCCTCCGCCACCCACGCCTCGTGACCTTTGATCAGGAGTCGGAACACGGATACGCAGTCCACAGGTACCCGAGAAGCGGGTCCCAGCGCGCACCCACCAACCACTTCTGATCTCTCAGCCCGGGTCCCGGCGACACGCATCCCCTTTCGGATCTCCCGCGGCTGGGCGATTGTCTGGGTAGCGTTCGGAACAACCGCCTTCGCGTCGGGCGGATCGCAGTACGGCTTTGGCATGTTCGTCAAGCCCCTGGCCGACGAATTCGGATGGAGCCGGACCGAGATAAACCTCTCGCTGTCGATCGGGCTGATTTCCGGCCTCCTCTCCCCGCTGGCCGGCTGGATGGTCGATCGCTACGGGTCGCGGCTGATGATGACGGCATCCCTGGCCGTCGTCGCCTCTGCGTTCTTCATGAGAGCCGCGATGACCGAGCTCTGGCACTGGTATGCGCTGAGCGCACTTCTTGCCGCGGGAATGCCGGGGACATTCATGCCGATCGGGAAGCTCATCGGGTCGTGGTTCCCGCTCACCAGGGGCCGGATGATGGGCACCGCTATCACAGGCAATAACGTCTTCGGGCTCGTGGGCGTGCCGCTCATCAACATGGTCATCGTGAGTCAAGGATGGCGGCTTGGGTACACGATCATCGGCTCCTTCGTGGGCATGATGGCGATCGCCGCCTGGCTCGTCCTGCGTGACCGGCCTCCCGCTGGCGTGGAGGAAGCGCTTCGCACGCAGGCCTCCGGGTCTCGCGCCCGCCTGCCTGAAGCCAGCCTCACGATCAGGGAAGCGGTCAGGACGCCCGCGTTCTGGCTCATCATGGCGGGCCTCACCTGCGCGGCCTTCAGCTATCCCTCCTTCATGACGCAGCTCATCCCACACATGGAGGCCGAAGGCTGGGCATCATCGAAGGCGACGCTTGCCCTGACCGCGCTGGCGGGGGTAGCGCTCGGC
>JACQUF010000259.1 GCA_016210435.1 Chloroflexota bacterium | reverse complement strand
CTTGTGTCTCCTTCACCCACGCCCACCCCTTCCCTTCGACTTCGCTCAGGGCGCGGCACCGGCGGACCGCCCTCACCCGGCCTTCAGCCACCCTCTCCCTGTTGGGCGAGGGGATCAAGAAGCGGACAGGCTCTCCCTCAAGACGCTTGATGCTGATCGGCCTGACAACGGTCGGGCCGGTCCGAGCCGGCGGGAGGCGGGGTCGGTTGATCGAGCGTAAGGCGGAGGCTTTTGCGAGCGACCAGATCGGTAAGCATTATGCGGTGCGATCCGGGCAGCGCCAATTAGCATCAAGCGTGCGGGGAATGATCAGACGCGTGAGAGATGCTGTCCGCCATCGACCCGCACCGTCTCACCGGTCACGTAATCGTTCTGGATCAGCCACAGCATGGTTCCGGCGATCTCTTCGAGCGTTCCCATCCGCTTTGCGGGCGTCCGCCTGGCAAGAACATGTTCGTAGCCTGGTGGTGACCCCGGCGGCAGGAGGATCGCGCCTAGCGCCACCTCGTTGACCTGAATGTTCGGGGCGAGCGCGAGCGCCATGGACCGCGTCAGCCCCGAAAGGGCTGACTTGCTCACGCCATATGCAAACCGCTTTGGGCGGGCGTTCTTCCAGTCGTTCAGGTTGATGATCTTGCCGGGCTTCCCATCGAGCGACCGCGCCATTGCCTGTGATAGCAGGAACGGCGCACGCACGTTCACGGCGAAGTTTTCGTCCCATTCTGCCCGGGTCGTCTCGAAGAGCGGGATGTCGCGGAAGACGGACGCACTATTGATGAGAATTTCCAGCCTGCCGAACCTCGAAATCACCGCGGGGATCAGCCCATCGAGAGCGGCGTCATCCCGCAGGTCAGCCTGGAACAGCTCCGCCCCGGAACCTGCCTTGCGAATCGCGCTTACCGTCTCATTCGCAGCTTCACGGGCCGTGTTGAAATGCACGGCCACGTTGGCCCCCGCGCCGCCGAGGGCAAGTGCGATTGCATGTCCGACTCGCCGTCCTGCTCCTGTGACCAGGGCAACGCGCCCTCTGGGGTCCATGTTGCTCTAGAAGCTCACTCCCGAGTCCCGCCGCAAGTGCGCCATGAATTCTTCTCGTGTCTTCGGGTCGCTCCGAAAGCGGCCCAGCACCGCGCTGGTAACCATCTTTGCATTTGGTTTCTTTACCCCGCGCATTGCCGCGCAGAGATGGATGCCTTCGACGACGACGCCGACACCCTGTGGCTTCACCAGCTCGTTCAGAAGGTCCGCGATCTGCTGGGTCATTCGTTCCTGGACCTGCAGCCTCCTGGCAAATATGTCGACGAGGCGGGGGATCTTTGAGAGTCCAACCACCTTGCCGTCCGGGAGATACCCGACGTGAGCCTTCCCGAAAAAAGGAATCAGGTGGTGTTCGCACATCGAGTAGTACTCGATGTCCTTCACGATCACCATCTCGTCGTACTCAACGGTGAACAGCGCGTTGTTGAGCATCCGCACGGGATCGGTGACATACCCCGCAAGCAGCTCGTCGTACATGCGCGCGACACGTTCCGGGGTGTCTCTGGTCCCCTCGTGATCGACGTATTGATTTACCGCATCGATGATGTGTTGTACGCCAGCCGCGACCTGTTCCTTGCACTCTGTGCTCAGGACTTCGCCGTAAGCGCCTTCCGTGTCGTCGTTGAGTTGAGAAAAGTCGAACGTGGACTTTTTATTCATCCGCTGCTCCCGACCATAGCTTAGCGCAGGGTTGGTCGAAATCCGGTCCGCCAGGCAAATTCCTCAGAATCAGCCAATGCCGGCCGCGTCCTGAGTCAGTCGAAGGACCTGGCCGGCACCAGAGCCATGAAGCTGCCCTGCGTCAGGGTCTTTCCTTCGACAGGGCTCAGGGCAAGCTGGCTCAGACCGCCAGTCCGGGCATTTTTGGAAGCGATTGCCCGTACACGCGCGCCGGTAGGCCCAAAGGTGCAAAATATGCGCGCCGCCTATGTTTCGTGCTCAAGGAGGCATCGAATGTCCAAAGTGCGGGTCGGCTTCATCGGCGCCGGTCGGATCGCCGATCTTCACGCGCTCGCTTATGTGAACAACCCGACTGGAGAGCTGCACGCGGTCGCAGACGCAGCACCGGGCCGGGCGAAAGCCCGTGCCGTCCAGTGGGGCGCGAAGAAGTCTTATGCCGACTACCGTGAGCTCCTGGCCGACCCCGAGGTGGACGCCGTGGAGGTGATCCTCCCGCACCACCTGCACCTCCCGGCCACGCTG
>JACQUF010000244.1 GCA_016210435.1 Chloroflexota bacterium | reverse complement strand
TCGATGGAGATGACCGACAAGATCCACCGGGGCATGGGGCAGTTCGTGGATTTCCAGTACTCGATCAACCGCATCCCGCAGAAATTCAATCCCGAAGGCGCGTTCTACACGAAGCTCTTGAAGGACGTGAACCCCGCGCTCGTCAAATGGGAAGCCAAGACCGAAATCAAGTGACGGCTGAGCGCTGAGCGCGTGATCCCCGATCCGTTCGTCGTGAGGAGGCGTCATGGAGACGATCAATGAACGATTCGATCATCTGCACCCCAGGTCGATGGAGCTCTTCCAGGAGGCCAAGGCTCACTTTCCCAACGGCGTGACCCACGACGGTCGCCGCCTCGAGCCCTTCTCGCTGTACACCACGCATGCCGCGGGGGCTCGCAAGTGGGATGTGGACGGAAACGAATACGTCGATTACCGCATGGGGCATGGCGCCCTGATCCTGGGTCACTCGCACCCAGAGATCGTCAGTGTCGTCCAGGAGCAGATGGCGCGTGGGAGTCATCTCGGGCTCTCACACGAGCTGGAGATTCGCTGGGCCGAGAACGTCAAGCGCCTGATACCCTCCATCGAGAAAATGCGCTTCACCGCCTCCGGCACAGAGGCGGCCATGATGGCGATACGTCTGGCCCGGGCGTACACGGAGAAGTCCAAGGTCTTGAAGTTTGCCGAGCACTTCCACGGCTGGAGCGAATACGGCATTATCGGATCGGGACGCTCGGCCGGCGGAGTACCTCCGCAAATATTGAACACGGTCGTCGTCCTTCCCCACAATGACATTGACCTCGTGGAACGGACCCTGCAACAGGATCCGGATTTCGCCGCGGTGATTCTGGAGCCGACGGGCTCCCACGGCGGGATGTACCCCGCCTACCCGGACTTCTTGCGGCAGCTACGAGAGGTCACCCGAAAATACAACGTACTCCTCGTCTTCGACGAGGTTGTCACGGGCTTTCGAATCTCGCCGGGAGGAGCGCAGGTTCGTTACGGTGTCCAACCCGACCTGACGTGCCTGGCCAAGATCCTGGGAGGAGGGCTTCCCTGCGGGGCCGTGGGCGGTCGGGCTGAGCTCGTCGACATGGTGCAGTTTCGAGGCGACGCCCAATGGGATGGCACAAAGCGGGTGGCTCATCATGGCACCTTCAACGCGAACCCCGTGGTAGCAGCGGCGGGGCTGAAGGCCACGGAACTCGTGGCCACCACGCCCGTGAACGCCACCGCCGATCGGATGGCCGAGCGTCTGAAGAAGGGCCTCAGCGAGGTGTTTCACACAATGAAGATACCGGGCTGTGCCCATGGCGTTGCCTCCATCGTCAATTTCCAGCTTGCCAACGCCTGTGAGTGCGATCGGGTCGTTTGCACCCTCCCCATGGAGAAGCTCAAGGCGGGAACCCGACCACAATTACTTCAGCCGCTCTACCGGGCCTGCCTCAATGCCGGACTCGACTGGATGGGCGGCACATTCTTCGTGTCGTCGGTTCACACCGAGCGAGATATCGACGATAGCGTCAACGCGTTCGAGAAAGCGGTGACCGCTTGCCGCGC
This sequence comes from Chloroflexota bacterium, assembly GCA_016210435.1. GTDB lineage: Bacteria > Chloroflexota > Dehalococcoidia > Lucifugimonadales > Lucifugimonadaceae > VGZT01. The sequence goes on along the minus strand of JACQUF010000244.1, from coordinate 902 downwards.
CGAAGGGGTTCTCTGATGTTCGATCTTCTCATCCGTAATGGACTCATGATCGACGGGACGGGGAACCCGGGCTACTACGCGACGGTCGGCGTGCAAGGCGACGAGCTCCGTATCCTCGACGGCGACACCAGTACGATGAGCGCGGCGCGAACGATCGACGCCCGCGGGCACGTCGTCGCTCCTGGTTTCATCGACATGCACTCTCACGGGGGACTCGTCATCCTCCGCGAGCCTCGTCACGAGCCGAAGGTCCGGCAGGGCATTACCACGGAGCTCATCGGGATCGACGGCAACTCCCACGCTCCGTTCAAGACTCAGGAGGACCTCCACCGGTTCATCGAGTTGGATTCCGGGCTCAATGGCGAACCGCCGATGCCGGCCGAGTGGCTCACCGTGGCCGAACACCTCGCCATGTTCGACAACAAGGTCGCCGTCAACATCTGCTTCATTCTCGGTAACTCCCCTGTGCGGATATGGGCGATGGGCTGGAACGATCGACCGGCCACCCGGGCAGAGCTCGAAGACATGAAGGCGGTCGTGAGAGAGGTGAGCGAGGAAGGGGCTTTCGGATTGTCGACGGGCCTCGACTATCCTCCTGGATCCTATGCGGACACGAATGAGCTCATCGAGATCTCCAAAGTGGTGGCGCGCAAGGGTGGTTTCTATCACACGCACACGCGCGCGAGCCTGCGCAAGAAGGGACTCCTGGCGCCGTGGGACGAGGCCCTGGAGATCGGCCGCGCCAGCGGCATCCCCGTGCACTTCACCCATTATCGTCAGCGGTCCCAGGGTGACGGGTCGCACCTCGACTATCTTGGCCTGGTGGAGAAGAGTCGGGACGAGGGCGTCGATGTCACCTTTGATTGCTATCCGTACATCTATGGCAGTACCCGGGCCAATAT
>JACQUF010000256.1 GCA_016210435.1 Chloroflexota bacterium | reverse complement strand
GGCAAGGGCGCCACATTCACCGTCGATCTCCCCGTCAGGTAGGGGCTGGCCTCTGTCCGAACCCCTCACCCAGACCCTTTCCCCCACGGGGCGAGGGCCAAGGGGAATGACGGGATCCAAATCGGGATTATGCGTGCGGACTGCTGTAGCGCGCAGACCACAGGTTGACGAGCGACCTTTAACCCGCTAGCGTGCCGCTTCGTCGCCCTTGCGGAGGCACGCATGCCCAGATCCCTCGCAGACATCCTCGAACCCGGCGGTCCGGTCCGCGTTGCTACCGGCTTCACCTTTACCGAGGGTCCTCTCTGGCACCCGGACGGCTATCTGCTGTTCACCGACGTGCGCGAGAGCAAGCTGTTCTCGATCCGGCCGGGCGATTCGAAAGCAACCCTTGTCCGTGAGAACACGGGCGGCGGCAACGGGCTTACGCTCGACAAGGCGGGGCGACTGATCATCTGCGAGGGCACAAACCGGCGCGTGACACGTGCCGAGCCCGGAGGCCGTATCACCGTGCTCGCCGACCGCTACCTCGGCAAGCGACTCAACCGGCCTAACGACGTTGTCTGCAGATCCGACGGCACGATCTACTTCACGAATCCAGGCATGCGGGTGCCGCGGGAGGAGCGCGAACTCAGCACCGACGGCGTTTACCGAATCTTCCCGGACGGCGGCATCGATGAGGTTGCAGCCGACTTCGAATATCCCAATGGACTGGCCTTTTCGCCAGACGAGAGACGGCTATACGTCGCGAACACCCGGCCCCACCCACACCTGCGCGTCTACGAAGCAAAGTCCGATGGCTCGCTGCAAGGCGGAAAAATCTTCGCAGAGATGCCCTACACCGCTGAGGGCGAGACCGGGGGAGTCCCGGACGGCCTCAAAATAGACGTCGAAGGACGCATCTACTGCACGGGGCCGGGCGGCGTGTGGGTCTGGGCACCAGACGGGACTCAGATCGGACTGATCCGGCTCCCCGAGCTGCCGGCCAACGTCGCCTTCGGCGGTCCCGACCGCAGGACTCTCTTCTGCTGCGCACGCACAAGCGTGTATTCGGTCCGAACCAGGACACCGGGCGTGTCCGCGCGCCGCTAGAAAATGCCGAGCTGGAAATGATTGAACTTGTCACTTTCGACCTCGGGAATGTACTGACGCTGGTCGATGAAAGCCGTCCGATCCGGGAATTCGCTCGAATATCCGGGAGAAGCGAAGCCGAGGTCATCGCGGCATGCTACGCCCAGCCACCGAGAGAAGTCCTCGAAACCGGACGTGAGACCTGGCCTGCGTTCGTCGAGAAGGTGCAGCGGGCGCTCGGGCTCCACATACCTGAGACGAGCTTCCGCGAGATTTTCAACTCTGCGCTGAGTCCAAACAAGAACATATTCGGCCTCGTCGAGGCGGTAGCGGCACGACACCGTATCGCGCTGTGCAGCAACACCAGCCCGTCACACTGGGAACTTGAACGTGGCCGCCTGCCGTTCGGTCTGAAGTTCAACCCCGCGATCGTCTCGTATGAAGTGGGGGCGATGAAACCTCACTTGCAGATTTACGACGCCCTGGCGCAGCGAAGCGAGGTGCCGCACGGAAAGATCCTGTTCATCGACGACGTCCTCGCGAACGTAACGGGTGCGCAGAACGCGGGCTTGAACGCGGTTCAGTTCGTCGGGATCGACCGGCTCAAGTCCGATCTGAAAACCTTCGGGATCGCGGTCTGAGGTCACCATGACCACTCAGCAGGCACGATTCACGCTCCTGACCGCGGCAAGGCTCTTCGACGGCTCGGCCAAATCGCCGCTCCGCAACGGGGGAGTGCTCATAGAGGACGGCAAGATCGTTCGGGCAGGCGCCGCCCGCGACCTGCGCGTGCCGGAAGGCGCGTCGGTCAACGCGGTCGACTACGGCGACGCCACGATCCTGCCCGGGCTTGTCGACGCCCACACACACATGTGCGCGCCCGGGGACGGCACGCCCGGTGACGAGGTAGCCAGGGAACTCGACGACATGCTGCTGCTCCAGGCGGCGAAGAACGCCCGTACGGTGCTGCAATCCGGCGTCACAACCGCCCGGGAGAACGGCGCCAAGAACCGGGTGGGGTTTTCCCTTCGGGAAGGTATCCGGCGCGGCCTCTGTCCCGGGCCTCGGATGATCGTTTGCGGCCGCCCCATCGCCATCACGGGCGGGCACATGGGCTACTTCGGTTCGGAAGCCGATGGCGAGGATGCGGTCCGGCGTGAGGTCAGGAAGCTGCTCAAGGAAGGCGCCGACTACATAAAGATCACCGCGACCGGCGGCAGTACCCGCACTTCCGATCCCAACCGTGCCTCCTACACGGTTCCGGAGCTACGAGCGATGACGGATGAAGCGCACCGGGCCGGCAAGCTGTCGGCCGCGCATTGCACTTCGGCACAGGGAGTTCAGAACTGCCTCGACGCCGAGGTTGACATGATCATCCACTGCATCTTCACGGAGCCCGACGGCGCCTACCGCTTCCGCCCCGATCTGGTCGAACGCCTGGTTAAGGCGGGCGCATGGGTCAATCCGACTCTGTACGTCCAGAGGTCGCGAATCGACCGGCTGGAACAGAAGCGACAGGAGACTGGAAAACTGACCCCCGCTGAAAATGAGGAGATCGAGCGTGTGAAGCGCTCCGTGGAAGTGCGTTCGAACGCCGTCGGGAAGATGGCAGCCGAGGGCGTCAAGATGACCGCCGGCTCCGACTCCCCGTGGGGCTGGTACGCGCCGGGGGAGTTCGTCAACGAAATCGAAATGCTGGCGGCGGCTGGGCTCTCCAATGTCGAGGCCCTGGTGAGCGGCACCTCGGGCGCGGCTGCTTCGATTGGCGCGGGGGATTTCGCGGGCAGGCTCCACGCGGGCGGGCAGGCCGATGTCATTCTCGTGAAGGGCGACCCCTCGAGAGGCGTGGGCGCGCTGCGGTCGGTGCTCGACGTCTATCAGGCTGGAGTCCGCATAGATCGCAGCGTGAGGTAACCCGCGCGGACCCTCTCCTCAACCCTGCTACGGCCGTGACGCTTGATGCAGGAGGCGGGGTCGGTTGATCGAGCGTAAGGTGGAGGCTGCTTGCGAGCGACCAGATAGGTATGCGTCAAGCGAGCGATCCGGGTAGCCAGATTGGACCTGAACAACCGTGCTGACAGCAAGCGAGTCATTCACCTGAAGCGAGGTCAAGCGATCCCGCCAGATGCCGCACTGAGCTACGCCGAGTGGGGGGGGCATCCAGCGCAGATGTGGGAGAAGGTTTGTAAATGACAACAAGGGGCGGCTCGCCCGACGTGATCGTCGTGGGCGGCGGGGCGATTGGCACGGCCGCCGCGTACCGGATGGTCAAGCACGGTGCGAAGGTGCTCCTGCTCGAAAGGGACGGGGTCGCCGAACATGCCTCCGGTTTCGCCTACGGCGGGCTGTATGCGACGACCGGCGCCGGCATCCCTGGCCCGCTCTTGCCGGTGGCAAAGGCGTGCGTGGAGCACCACCGCCGGCTGGCGCCCGAGCTGAAGGAGCTCACCGGCATAGACGTGCAGTTCCGCCCTGCCGCTTCGATCGACCTCGCATTCGACCGCAAGCGACTGGAAGACATCGTCTTCGATGCCACCTGGCAGCTGGACGAGGGTTTTGAGGTCAGGATTCTGTCGGAGAACGAGGTCCGTGCGTTGGAGCCGCTCGTGTCTGAAAGGGTGATCGGGGGCGCGCTTCACACGTCCCACTATGAAGTCGACAGCTACAAGTTCACCTTCGGCATGGGCTGGGCGGTCGAGAAGTCCGACGGCGAAGTCCGCAAGGCCAATGTGCGGGCAGTTCGCGCCGAGAGAGGGCGTGCGGAAGGCGTCGTCCTCGAGGACGGCACCGCCCTGCACACCGAGACGATCGTCCTGGCGACCGGGCCCTGGGCGGGCACGCCGCAAATCAAGGGCGTTCCGCCACTGCCGGTTCGGCCGGTGAAGGGTGAGATCCTGCGACTCGAGTTCCCAGGGGACGGATTCCGGCATCGAGTGACGTTTGGTGGCCACTACATTGCTCGAAAGCCCGACGGCCTCGTATGGGCGGGTACGACCGAGGACGATAACGCGGGATTTGACGACGAGCCCTCCGATGCCGCCAGGCAATCGATCCTTTCAGGAGTCCTGAAGCTGTCCCCCGCCCTCGAGGGGGCCCGCCTCGTCCGCCAGACCGCGTGCCTGCGCCCGGTTTCCGTCGACGGGCTGCCGATGATCGGGCCCGTGCCGGGGGTCGAAGGCCTTTTCATTGCGAATGGCGCCGGAAAGAAGGGCATCCTGCTGTCCCCCGCGATTGCGGAGATGGTCGCTGCGCTTGTCCTGGACCGAAGGGCCGACGCGGTCCCTCCGCCCTTCCGCGTCAGCCGGTTTCATTCCTCGGCCACCATGTCGCTCTGAGCCGGCCCCGGGCCGACGAAGAGCCTGTTCGCGCAACAGATCCTTCGGCTGCGCCTCAGGCTGACACGGTCGGCGAGCGATGTGACGCGACGTCGTCCTGAGCGAAGTGAAGAGCTTGCCCTGAGCCT
>JACQUF010000249.1 GCA_016210435.1 Chloroflexota bacterium | reverse complement strand
CTTCAGCCCGGTTTCGGAGAATCGGTCCGACTGCGGACCGGCAATCGGGAGGTCGCCTTTCTCGTCAACAACTTCCTGTTGCTGGGTATCACTTTCGTGACGCTGTGGGGGGTCGTGTTTCCGCTGATCACGGAGTTCTCGTCCGATAGCGCCGTTACGGTTGCGGCGCCCTATTTCAATCGCGTCAACGGCCCGCTATTCCTGATCCTGCTCGCGCTCATGGGGATCGGACCTGTGATGGCATGGCGGAAGGCGTCGCCGAGCTCGCTCCGAAGATGGCTCGCGTGGCCGGTACCGCTGGCGATACTGGTTGCGATCGGATTGTTAATCTCAGGGATCCGGGAGCCGGTGGCGGTAGTCGCTTTCGCGGTGCTCGCCTTCGTTGCGATGGTGATCCTCGAAGAGTGGTTCCGAGGTACACGGGCGCGCAGGAGCGCCGGGGATACCTGGGTGCGCGGGTTCGTCCGCATGATCGCGGCCAACCGGCCGCGCCACGGTGGCTACATCGTTCACCTTGCCGTGCTGTCGCTGGCATTCGGGGTCATTGGCACGCAGTTCTTCGACCAGCGGACCGATTTCGTACTGCGGGAGGGCGAAAGCGGGACGATCGGGGGCTACCGGGTCGAATATGCTGGCCGCGAGATCGAGCGCAGGAGCGACCGAATTGCGCAATGGGCCAACGTCAACGTTTACCGGGGCGAGAGGCTCGCAGGCAGGCTCGAGCCCTGGCACGCGGTGTATCCCGATTTCAGCCAGGTTTCTGTCCGGGCGGGAATCCGCAGCAACCCGGTCGAGGACCTGTATCTCGTTCCCAGCGATTTCCTGGACGACGGCCGGCTTGTGCTGCGCGCGAGCGTCAATCCCCTTGCATGGTGGCTCTGGCTGGCGGGGCCGGTATTCCTCCTTGGCACGGTGATCGCCTTGTGGCCTCAGGCGGTGCCGGAGGTGCGCACCGCGGCCGCAACCCGCCCTGCGTCGCCTCGCTCGATTACGCCTGGCGCGGTGCATCTGCGGTAGCCGGACAGGGGTCGACGCAGCCTTGGGGATTGGAATCGGAATCGTGTTGGCGCTCGGGGTGATCGCAGTGATTGCCTGGCCGTTCATCCGCCTGAGGCGGATTGCGGCAATCCGGGCGCCCGCCAACAAGCCAGATTCGGCCCGGCAGCTGCATCGCGCTCGGATGGAGGTCTACCAGCAGGCCCGGCAGATCCAGGCCGATTACGACGAGGGTCTCATGGACGAGGCCGATTTCCGCGCACAGTTGGACGAATTGAAGCTCACCGCGGCGCGGCTCCTGAAACGCGAAGCTGAGCTTGGGATCGAGGTCAAACCCGCCACAGGAGGTTCCCCAGCAGAGCCGCAATATGTAGCGGTCGACGCGATAACCGAACTCGAGAACGAGATTGCCGCCGCGCGTGCTTCCCTCGAACGAGACGCCTTGAAGGCGCACTCGAGAAAAGCTTCCCGGAAGTGAAAGCCAGGGCGACCATTCGCTCGTGCATCGCCCTCCTTGCGATCGCACTGGCGCTCGTCGTGTCACCGGGGCGAGATGCCAGTGCGCAGTTCGCCGGCAGGGTCGCGGGCGTCGTAGTAAACGGGACACCCGGCGCGCAGGTGCCAGACGGCTTCGAGGTTGTCCTGTTAACGACCGATCTAGACGGTAATATCCTCGGCCAGGTCAGCACGAAGGTCGACGAGCGAGGGCTGTTCGAGTTCACGAACGTCCTTGAAGGTGAAGACGTGCGGAACCGGCTGGTCACCGACTACCAGGGCGTAATCAGCACTACCCGCCTGGAGGACGAGGTCGCCCCTGCCAACCTCAAGATCGAGATCTTTGAAACAACCCGATCGCTGGAGTCGATCGGCGTCGACGCCCAGGTGATGGTCGTCAGGCTTGATGGCGCTACACGGTTGATGGGTGTCCTTGAGTTCGTCACCCTCAGGAACGCCGGCGATCGCACATTCGTTGCCGACCTGACCGACCCTTCCGTCACCGGTCTAAAACTTCTGCGATTCGGTCTGCCTGCGAATTACGAAGGACTGACCGGCGTATCGGTCGATCCGCCGCTGCCCCAGGGACAGCTCGTTGAAGTCGGCCCCGGTTTCGCGCTGACGAACCCGCTGCCGCCGGGCGAATACCGGATCCTCTTCGAATACTTCGTCAGATACCAGGGCGGGACGTTCGAATTCTCACGAAACCTGCCCTTCGGCGCGTCGGAGTATCGGATCCTGATCGCAAAGGGTGGAGGCGAGGTGAATGGGGACGGTCTCGAGCAGCTGGCCGATGTGACGCTGGGCCACGGCGACTATTCGGTGTTCAGGGGCGGTGGGTACCCTCGCGACGCGCGGATTACAGCCCGGTTCTCGGATCTGCCTCAGCCGTCGCTCTGGCAGACAGTACGAAATCGCATCCAGGAGTCTAGCGCCTTCGTCAAGTACGGAACACCCATCGTTGCCGGCGCGGTCATGGCCCTTCTTATTGGTTTTGCGATCTGGAGGCGCGGCCGCCCAGCCCCCACCCTCGGAGGGCGGCGGTTTGGGGGCGGGGGACCCGAAGTGGTCCCGTCGCAAATAGCCGAAGCTGGTACCGGCCGGCAAGCGCCCGGCAGCTTCAGCGCGTCCGAGCAGGAAGACGGGGGCGGAACGGCAGGCCCGGGTCTTCCGGCCGCAGAGAAAGCCGATCGCCAGGCGATCGTGCGCGACATCGCGCTGCTGGATGAACGCTTCGAGGCCGGTGAAATCGAAGAGGCCGAATACCGGCGCCGCCGCGAGGAACTTACGCGGCGCGCCCTGGACGCTTCGAACCTGCCTTAAAAGCTAGCGGGTCGCGCGCATCTTCTGACAGCCCACATGAGAACGAAGGTGCGTGGGGGCGGGATCCTTGGTCGAGCGGAAGGTGGAGGCAAATTTGCGAGCGGACCGCCGTGCCCGACCACCGCAAGGCGATCCGGGCGATGGTGATCAATTCCGAAACTGCACTGAGATCGAGCGAGTCATTCACCTGAAGCAAGAACAAGCGATCCCGCCTAGAACGGTGAGCCAGGCCCCAGTTCCTAATTCTTGACCGATCCGCCGTTGAGATTAATGGACTGGCCTGTGATATTGCGGGCGGCATCAGAAACCAGGAACGCAGTCAACTTGCCCACGTCCTCGGGCGTCTGTTCCCGGCCCAACGGCACGTTGGCCTTGACCTGCTGAAGGAAGAACTCGCGCGGCGAGACTCTCTGTGCGGCGGCAACTGTGCTGAGCCGCCGTTCGGAGATCTTCTCCCAGAGCGGGGTCCAGAGCAGGCCGGGACAGATGCAATTCACGTTGATGTTGAACGGCGCAAGACGCAGCGCGTATGCCTGGGACACGTTTATTGCAGATGCCTTTGAAGCCGAGTAGTGCGCAAACCATGCGCTGGCGCGCCTTCCGGCAGTCGACGCGATATTGACGATCTTCCCCTGGCGCCGTTCCTTCATGTGACCCTGCACGGACTCGATGCCGTGCACGATCCCCATCACGTTCACGGCATACGTGCGGTCCCAATCACCACTGTTGCCTGTCGTCCGCGACCACCATTCCTTGCCGCCACCAACCCCTGCATTGTTCACGAGGATGTCTACCCGGCCGAACGCCGCCAGCGTGGCGGCGACCATCGCATCTGTTGACGTTCGCCTCGATACATCAGCCTCTACGACGAGAGCCTTGCGCCCAGCCTTCTCGACGGATCGTGCAACCTCGCTTGCCGCCTGCCCGTCGATGTCGGCAATCACGACGTGCGCGCCACGCTGCGCGAGTACCGCCGCGATCCCCCGCCCTATCCCGTTTGCGCCACCTGTGACGATTGCGATCCTGTCATCAAGCTGCATTTGCCCGGTTTCCTCTCGACTGCCCTCTATCTCAGGAAGGCGCCGCCATCGACGTTGACCGCCTGCCCGGTGATGTTGCGGGCGTCTTCCGAGGCAAGGAATGCGACGAGCTGGCCCACGTCCTCGGGCGTCTGTTCCCGCTTCAGCGGGATGATGTCCTGGACCATCCCGTCAAAGACCTTTCTGGACGCAAGTCCCTGGTATTTCGGATTGAACTGTGCGTAGCGGTTTCCAACCTGGTCCCACATCGGGGTCCAGAGGAGGCCAGGACATACCGCGTTCACGTTGATGTTGAACGGGGCAAGCTCATCGGCGAGGGCCCACGTGTAATTGATGACGGCAGCCTTCGACGACGAATAGTGGGGGAGAGCGGGCCGGCCTTCGCGTCCGGCAATCGACGCGATGTTGACGATCTTGCCGTACCGCTGGTTCTTCATGACTGGCGCGACGGCGTTTGTCGCGTTCGCGATCCCCTTGACGTTGACTTCGAATGAGACGAGCCAGTCTTCCTCGCGGGAGTCCGGGACCGTGTACCAGCCCTTTGCACCGGCGACCCCGGCATTGTTGACGAGTATGTCGATGTGCGTGAAGCGGGTGAGCGCGTCCGCGATCACCTTGTCCAGCATGTCTGGCATGGTGACGTCGGCCGCCGCGGCCATGGAGCTGACGCCCTTGTCGGCAAGCTCGCGGCTCGTCTTCTCTGCGGTGTCCGCGTCCAGGTCGGCGACCACGATCGACGCCCCGTAGGAGGCAAGCACAATGCCTATTCCGCGGCCGATGCCCGTCGCACCGCCGGTGACGATGGCCACTTTGTCGTTGAGGTCCACTGCTTCGGACTCCGAGTCGTGCTTCGGCGGAGAGTGCTTCGTGCCGGCTTCGGGATGGCGCGATTGGGGCCTGAAGCCGTTGAAGGGAAGGCGATTATACTGCCGGGAGGGATGGGCACCAGCCGGGCAAAGGCCATCGATCACGCGTACCAGGTGCTGGAACGGCCGCGGGCGCACATGCGCGTCCAGCTCCGTCAGACACGCGGCGGGGTTTCGCTACTTTATGATGGCCGCCTCCTCACCAAGGTCTATATCAACCGGAGTGGGATGCGTGCTGCGATGGCGATCGCCCACGCGCTGGGATTGAGGGTCCCGAAGCTTGGCGAAACCCTCGAAACGGTCGCCTCGAGTGGCATGCTCTACCGGGTGATCGCCCTTTCGCAGATCGATTACGCAAAGGAGGAAGCGCTGGAGCTTGCGCGTCACCTGCTCGACGAAGCCGATGCGCTGCGCTCGGAGCAGGAG
>JACQUF010000246.1 GCA_016210435.1 Chloroflexota bacterium | reverse complement strand
GCTCTGACCACTGAGCTACGGGCCCACGATTACACGATATCGAATTCGGCGGCTGGCAGCATTGTATTGCCCCGAGGCTGCACGCCATCGAAACACGTGAAAAGATCCCTCTCGGAATGACAATTGGGCGCCGAGGTGGTCGACGGCTTCGGCAGCGGCTTACCGCAAGGATTTGCGATTGACCGCACCAATACGCGCTTCAACAGGCTCAGCGTGCCGGCGGCTTTGCTACACTGCCGGCCGATTGAAGCGGAATGCCGTGCCGCATCCGGCCAACCCGAGGAGCACCGATGAAGATCACTGACATCAAGCCCGAAGTATTTCGCTGGCCGCGCCACAAGCCGATCAGGAACGGCCTCTACACCTACACGCACTCGGGACTAAACGTCGTCAAGATCGAGACGGACGAAGGCGTGACCGGTGTGGGGCTCTTCGGCGGCATGCAGGACTCGCCGGAAGTCGGCGTCGCGATGATCGGGCATTTCAAGCAGGCGCTGATTGGCCGTGATCCGCTCGACAACGAGCGGCACTGGCACGAAATGTGGCGGCCAAAGCTGGTCGGCCGCCGTGGCATAACGACACGAGTGATCAGCGGGATCGACATTGCACTCTGGGACCTCAAGGGCAAGGTCGCCGGCCTCCCTCTCTACAAACTCCTCGGGGGATTCACGGACAGGGTCGATACCTACATCGCGGGCGGCTACTACGAAGAGGGCAAGGGCCTGAAGGAGCTGGCGCTCGAGATGGAGAAGAACATCGAGCTCGGGGCAAGGGCAGTGAAGATGAAGGTTGGCGGCGCGCCGATCAACGAGGACATCGAGCGCGTTCGAGTGGTGCGCGAGGCGGTTGGCCCGGACGTCAAGCTGATGGTGGACGCCAACAACGCGTACCGGCACTACGAGGCGATAGAGTTTGCGCGCAAGGCCGAGCAATACGACCTTTTCTGGTTCGAAGAGCCCGTGGAACCTGACGACTACGCGGGCCAGGCCGCGATCACGCACGCCACATCTATCCCGATCGCGGCGGGTGAGAACGAGTACACCCGCTACGGCTTCCGGGACATGATCAACGTGCGGGCAGTCGACATCCTCCAACCGGACGCGCTGATCCTGGGCGGAATCACAGAATTCATGAAGGTGGTCGCGCTGGCGCAGGCGAACGATCTGGACATCGCACCGCACGGCAACCAGGAAATCCACATTCATCTTGTCGCGGCAATATCGAACGGGCTGATCCTCGAGTACTACCGCGACTCGGTCGATCCGATGCACGGGCGGATCTACGAGGACACGCTGCGTATCAAGGACGGCTACGTGTACGCGCCCGACAGGCCGGGGATCGGCCTTCAAATCAATTATGAGGCGCTCGAAAAACACCGGGTGGGTTAGCGCTCACCCCTGTTTCACAGGCCCTCTCCCACCAGGGGGAGAGGGGAGCGCATCAGGAGCAACCAGTGGATTACGTGAACTTCGGCCGCGCCGGCGTCAAGGTTAGCCGCCTCGCTCTGGGCCTCGGATTCCGCGGGCAGCGAGACGAGGGCGACATGCAGCGCGTGATCGAGCGGGCGGTCGATCTCGGGATCAATCTGATTGATTGCGCCAACGTGTACGGCCCGATGGACGACCGCAAATACACCGGGCATTCGGAAGTAGTACTCGGGAAGGCGATCAAGAGCAAGCGTGACGACGTGGTCATCACGTCGAAGGTGACGAGCCCGATCGGCCATGGTCCCAACGATTCCGGAAGCTCCCGTTACCACATCATGCGAGAGATCGAGCGGTCCCTCCAGCGGATCGACACCGACCACATCGACGTCTACCTGTTGCATCGCTACGACGACTCGACGCCGTTGGACGAGACGCTCCGCGCGCTCGACGACCTGCTTCGCGCGGGAAAGACTCGCTACGTGGGGTGCTGCAATTTCCAGGCCTGGCAGGTCGTGAAGTCACTCGACCTGCAGAGGCAGCTGAATGCGTTGCCGTTTATCACGGTCCAGAACCCCTACAGCCTTGTCGATCGGCGGCTCGAAGGCGAAATGTTCCCGATGGTGCGGGATTACGCTCTCGGGGTCATGGCTTACAGCCCGCTCGGGGTTGGCCTCCTCAGCGGCATCTACACGCCCGGCAAGGCGCCCCCGAAGGACACGCTCTGGGGACGGCGTCCGCGCGAACGATTCGACGCGGTGATGAATTCCGGCGCGGCGAAGGTTATGCACACTGCGAAGCAGGTAGCAGGCGAATACGGTAAGTCAATCGCCCAGATCGCGCTTGCCTGGGTGCTGTCGCATCCGGAGATCACCGTCGCGATAACCGGGGGCGATACGGTCGCGCATCTTGAAGACAATGCGGGAGCGGCTTCCTTCAAGCTGGACCCGGAAGCAAGAAAACGGCTCGACGCAGTGTCGGCAGGCATGCAAGGCTTCGTGAGCTGACCCTCATCCGGTCCCGACTTGTCGGGACCACCTTCTCCCCGGATGGGGCGAAGGGAACAGAGAGCAGGGTCGTGGGGTGGATTTCGTCGGAGGGAGCGGAACCGAGAAAGATGGGGACGTTCAGGTACGCGGCGCCGAACACGTTGGATGAGGCTTTGTCCGCGCTCGCCGCGCCCGGAGAATCCAGGCCGCTCGCAGGCGGCACCGATCTCATTGATCAGCTGCGAACGGGCAGGCGCGGCGCAGACGTCGTGGTCGACCTCAAGCTCGTTCCCGAGCTTCAGCGGATGGTCTCCGACGATCGAGGACTTCATATCGGCGCAGCCCGCAGCTGCACCGACGTGCGTGACCACGCGCAAGTCGCCAGGCAGTATCAAGGCCTGTTCGAATCTGCGGGACTGATCGGATCGATACAGATACAAAACCGCGCCGCGATCGGTGGCAACGTCTGTAACGCAGCGCCATCTGCTGACATTGTCCCAGCCTTGCTTGTGCATGACGCCATCGCAGTGATCGCGTCCAAAAAGGGCAAGCGAGAAGTCCCGCTCGCCGGCTTCTTCGTCGGACCGGGAAAAACCGTCCTCGAGAAAGGCCAGATCCTTCTGGAGTTGATCCTGCCTGCGCCGGCGCCGAATTCGGCCAGCGCTTATCTGCGGTTCATCCCGCGGAACGAGATGGACATCGCTGTGGCCGGGGTCGGCTCGTACCTGGAATTGGACCCGGCGACCCGCATCGTCAAGCGCGCGCGAATCGCGCTGGCCGCGGTGGCGCCTACGCCCGTACGCGCGAGGATGGCGGAGATGGCGCTCGAGGGGCGTGAGATCAATGATGCGCTGATCGATGCGGCCTCCGGGGCGGCTGTGCAGGCGGCACGCCCGATCACAGATGTGCGAGGATCTGCCGACTACCGGAAGGAACTTGTCCAGGTTCTCACCAGGCGAACATTGCGTACGTGCGTCGAGCGAATCTTGTCCTGAGTGAGGGGGGACGCAGATGCCAAAAGTGCCGCTCAGGTTCTCCGTAAACGCTGAGCAGAAAGAAATCATGGTCGAGCCGTACTGGACGCTCCTTCGGACTCTGCGCGACGAACTAATGCTTACTGGCACGAAGGAGGGCTGCAGCAACGGCAACTGTGGCGCATGCACTGTCATGGTCGACGGCAAGACCGTCAACTCCTGCCTGGTGCTTGCGCCCGAGGTCAGCGGCCAGGAAGTCCTTACCGTAGAGGGGATCGCCCGCAACGGAAAGCTGAGCCGCGTTCAGGAGGCATTTGTGCAGGAAGGCGCCCTGCAGTGCGGGTTCTGTACCCCCGGATTCATCGTCTCGACGACCGCGCTGCTTCACAGAATTCCGAATCCTACCGAGGAAGAAATCCGGCTCAACCTTGCCGGCAATCTGTGCCGGTGCACGGGTTACGACAAGATTGTGCGAGCCGTGCAGCGGGCCGCCGGTTCCTGATCCGCCTGACCTGCAACCCCTCACCCCTACTTGCGTAGGCCCTCTCCCGCAGGGGGAGAGGGCTTAGACCCTCACCCACGCCCCAGTCCGCAGAGTGCGGACAGGCCCTCTTGCGCAAGTGGAGGGAGCAGCGGAAGTGCTATTCTGGCCTTGGGGCCACAGTGCGCCGATCGGCGCGTTTTCTGTGTATGCAAGGCAGAGGTCCGCGCGCATGGAACCGGTCTTCCGGGAAGCAGCCAGACAGCTAGAGCAGCGAAAACCCATCGTCATCGCGTCCGTCGTCCGGACCTCCGGTTCCACGCCGCAAAAGCCGGGGGCCAAACTGCTCGTCCGCGAGGACGGAAGCGCCGTTGGATCGCTTGGCGGCGGCTGCGTCGAGGGTGACATCTGGTTTGCCGCCAAGACCCTCCTTCGTGAGGGCGGCCCGGCCCAACTTCGCGACTATGTGCTTAACGAAGACCTAGCCGCCCAGGATGGCCTCGTTTGCGGCGGCACGATGTATTTCCTGATCGATCCCGTCCCCAACGCGGACGAACAGTACGCGCAGTTCGCCCGTGAAATCGTCGAGGCCTACGACGGTGGCCGGCCGGTAGCGCTTGCCTCGCTGACAGTTGCTCCGCGCGGTTCCGACATGACCGTCGGCTCAAAACTCCTGGTGCGTGAAAACGGCGAGACGGTCGGGACCCTGGGCGATCCCGAGCTCGATGCCGAGGCAAAGAAGCGGGCTCGCAGTCTCATGGCCATGGGCAAGTACGAGCACGTCGTTACCGAGTCAGGGGCGGAATTCTTCGTCGAGGCATACACGACGCCACCGCGACTTGTAATCGCGGGTGGCGGCCACGTTGGGCGCGCGCTTGCGACCGCCGCAAGCTTCGTTGGATTCAAAGTCACCGTGATCGATGACCGCTCGGAGTTCTCGAACCGCCAGCGGTTCCCGGATGTCGACCACGTAATTACCCAGGACTTCGTCACGGCTCTCAGCACACTGCCGGTAAATCCGAACACTTTCATCGTCATCGCAACCAGGGGACACCGGTTCGATGACGTGGCTCTCGAAGTGGCCGCGCGCACGCGTGCCAGCTACGTCGCTCTCCTTGGCAGTCGCCGCAAGACGATCTTGATCTTCGAATCATTGCTCGAACGCGGCGTGCCTGCGGAGCGAATCCGCGAGATTCGGGCGCCCAGCGGCCTCGACATCGGCGCGCGTACGCCCGAAGAAATCGCCGTGAGCCTGGTCGCCGAAATGTTGTTGTTCCGCCTTGGCGGCACGGGGGCGCCGATGAAGCTGGACGACAAGTACCTGCGAAAGGTCGAGGACAAAGCGCGCCAACCCGCCTCGGCTGGATAGTCGACGGTCCCGCGGGCCGTCCTCATGTCCAGCATCTGCGGCATCCTTCTCGCAGCGGGCGAGTCCACCCGTATGGGTACGCCGAAACCGCTGTTGCCGTGGTTCGGATCGACGCTCGTGGAACGGCAGGCTGAGGCGCTCCTTAAGGGTGGCGTCAGGGACGTATATGTTGTCACCGGCCACCGGGCGTACGAGGTGCAGGCGAAGATCCAGGGACCTCACCTCTACCGCGTGCTCAACCCCCACTACAAGCTGGGGAAGTCCACATCGATAAAGGCCGGGCTCGCCGCCCTGCCAAAGACGGCTCTCGCCATCGTGCTGCTGGCAGTCGACCAGCCGCGTCCCGCCTGGCTGATCCGCGAGGTCCTGGACTCGCATATCTCAAAGAAGGCAGTGATCAGTTGCCCCCGCTTTGCGGGCCACGGCGGGCACCCGCTGGTGTTCAAGGGCTCGCTGAGAGTCGAACTGGATTCGATATCCGAAGAGTCGCAAGGTGTGAGAGCGGTCGTGAAGTCACACGCGGACCAGGTCAACTGGGTCGACGTTGATTCGCCGATTGCCCGGCTCGATCTGAATACTCCTGAAGCGTACGAGGCCGCGCTGAAGACGTTTCCCGACCCGCGAAAGGAATAGCGGCCGGTGAACCGAACGATCACCGCAGCCCAGGAATTCCTGAAGGACAACCACCTCGATGGCTGGCTGCTCCGGGACTACTTCAATGCGAACCCGATCTTCTGGGCAGTCCTCGGCGGGACCGCGCGCAACGTCACGCGCCCGTGCTGGATGTTCATTCCTCAGTCAGGTCCTGCGGTAATCCTTGCCCACAGCGTCGACGCGGGCCGTTTCGACGAGCTGTTGGCCTCGTGGCCCGGCGAAAAGCCAGATGTGCGCCCGTTCGCCAGCAGGGCCGACATGGAGTCCCAGCTCAAGTCGTTCTGGAGCGCGGGGGCGCGCATTGCGATGGAATATTCGCCACTCGGGCTGATGCCGAGGGTCGGACGCGTAGATGCCGGGTCGATCGAACTGGTTCGCAACCTGGGCGCAGACGTCGTCAGTTCCGGAGACGTGCTGCAATACGCGACCGAACGCTGGACGGCCGGTCAGCTCGAAACTCACCGGTATGCGGCGATCACGCTCGTGAAGATCGTGCACGAGGCGTTCCGTTTCGTTCAGGAGAACATCAACTGGAAGCTGACCGAGCACGACCTTGCGGAATACATCCGCGGCAGGTACGACCGCCTGGGCCTCGAGGCCAGCGATGGCCCGATCGCGTCCGTTGGCCCTCACTCATCCGACCCTCATTACGAGCCCGGTCCCGAGATGTCTTCGGTTATCCGCCGCGGCAGCTGGCTTCTCGTGGACCTCTGGGCCCGCCAGAAGGCTGATCCCGATGCTATTTATGCCGATATCACCTGGACGGGTTTCGTAGGGACGAATCCTTCGGAGCAGCAGCGTCTCGTATTCGAAGCCGTCCGGGATGCCCGCGAAGCGGCAGTCCAGCTGATGGACGGCCGCTGGCGATCGGGCCTGGCGCTCGAAGGCTGGGAGGTCGACCGTGCCGCACGGACGGTCATCGAACGGCGAGGTTACGGGAAATACTTCGTGCACCGGCTTGGCCACAGCCTCGGCCGGACCGTGCACAGCAACGCGGTAAATCTCGACGACTGGGAGACCCGCGACGCACGCCGGTTGATCCCGGGCATCGGCGTGACCGTGGAGCCGGGGATTTACCTGCCCGAATTCGGGGTTCGATCAGAGATCGATGTCTATCTATCCGAACAGGGCCCGGTCGTCACCACCGAGCAACAGGCCGAGATCGTCCTCCTGGATGTCTGAAATCATCGCAAGGTCCAGCCAGAGCCGGCTTCTCCTTGACAGAGAGGAACCAAGCCTTCTCCCTCGATGGGAGAGGAATCAGGTGAGGGTGAAGCAGAGTGATCAAGGCAATATTCGCTATTCCTGCCGCCGGAATCGGATTCTTCTTCAGCGCGTGGGTGCTGATGATTTTCGCCGGCATACTTTCGGGAGATCTCGGCACAAAGCCGATCAGCTACACGACTTCATTGCTCGCGACGATCGCATTGTGGCTCGTTACCGCACCCGTTATCGGCGCGATCGCGCGGTCGCAGCGGATCCCGTTTGTCGTCAGGTCGTCCGCCCGTTGGAAAACGGTCACCGGCGAAGCCCGCGTCGAGCCTTAGACTCATGATCTCCGGTTCGGAGGAACGCGCGGTATTTTCCCTGCTCCTTCATCCGCCTGAGGCGGATTCAGGCTGTCAACCGGGCGTTCGGAATGACTCATGCCGGCCGCGTCCTGAGCAGATATCGTCCTGAGGCTCTCGAAGGGACAAGCTGGCTCGGACCGCGACTCCGCGCAGTTTCGAAGCAATGACACGGGCCTCGGGACGACAAAAGCTCCACGGATCCGCTAGACAACGACTGGCGCCCCGACTTCCTTTGCTTTGGCGCGCATGTTCGTGACGATCGACTTGTGG
>JACQUF010000240.1 GCA_016210435.1 Chloroflexota bacterium | reverse complement strand
TGCAAGAAGAGGTCGACGTCCTCGAGTCGCTGGGATTCGACCTTGATCCGAAGCGCCAGACCATCCTTAAACAGATGCTCACCGCGACACGAGGGCGCGCCGCGGAGCGCGTCGAAAGATCATCGATCGGCGGGTCCCCCGCCAGCAAGAAACGCTGGTGGGAGATTTGGCGGTAGGGGCGGGACGGTCTGCAACCCCCATGGTCGGCCAACTGCCGCAATCCGAGCTTGATTTGCGTTCTACGCTGCCGGTCCGGGAGCGGACCTTACGCGCGCCGCGTCTGCTGGGTCCGGCCGCCTTATTCGCCGCGGCCGCCAGCCTGTTCGTGCTGCTGACCCTGCAAATCTCGACGATTCCTGAACCTGGCTACGACGTTTTCTTGATGGACTGGGTGCGGGCCCATCCCGCATCGTGGGCCAGGCAATTCTTCGTTGTCTTCTCATTCTTGACTGACAACTGGCCAGCCATGGGCATCGGGATTGCCGCGGTGGCAGTGCTGTGGCTGCTGGGCTTTGCGCGGGCCGCCGTGGCCCTCGCGGTGTTCGGAGGAGTCGGGGCCGCGGCCATATTCCTTACCGACTGGGGAATCGGCGTCGCCGTGGACCGACACAAGCCCCTGGCGGAGGCATACGGGTACAGCTTCCCCAGTGGCCACGTCTTAGGTACCACGGTGTTCTACGGCTTCGCCGTGTTCCTCGCG
The DNA here is from genome assembly GCA_016210435.1 of Chloroflexota bacterium. Lineage (GTDB taxonomy): Bacteria > Chloroflexota > Dehalococcoidia > Lucifugimonadales > Lucifugimonadaceae > VGZT01. The sequence goes on along the minus strand of JACQUF010000240.1, from coordinate 3,862 downwards.
GCGCACTACGTATCGAAACGACGCGTCTTCATCGGTGTGGCCGCCACGGCCGCGCTCCTGATCGGACTGTCGGGCGCGTCCCGGATCTACCTGCAGGCGCACTGGCCTTCTGACGTCGCGGCCGGATATCTGCTGGGTGCAGCCTGGCTCGCCGTTTTGATCGGCGTCTATTACACGGTGGGCCGCTTCCGCTGGGTGTCGAGGCCCAAGTTGGAGGAAGACCTATCAGTCCTCAGCTGCGAACACTGCCGCGTCGCCCGTTCGCTGGCGAGCATGGTCCTACTCGATCCCGTGCACGGCTTGGCGACCAAGGCGTACCGGCCGCCGCCCGTAGTGAAATTGCTCTACTGGCTGTCGTTTCAGGCCGCCTTCCCGTACGAACGGAACACCGCCGCTCTCCAGATGGCGGCCATCCGAAGGCGGATCGCCGGCCTATTGACAATTCATGCCTTCGGGAAGGACCTGGTAGCCCGGGCAACTGCGATCAACTGTGCGCATGGGCGCTGCAGCTTCGTAACCGAGTACGTTGCTGGGGCGCCCGCCGCCCCAGACGCCGCGGCCAGGCAGTTTCTAGCTCAGGTCTCTTCGGTGTTTGCCGAGGCGGGCCTCTCCATCTGGCAGGTAAACCCCCGGAATCCTCACGCGCATACGAACCTGATCCGTCTGTCAGATGGCGGCTACAAAATCATCGATCTGGAGTCGGCCGTCGTCAGCCTGATCCCCGCCCGCGGGCAATGGCGGTCGGCGTTCCGAAGCGGCGCCATTCCGATATTCGACGACATCCAGTTCGACCGGCTGCGGCGATACATCCTTGAGAACAAGTCCGCCCTCGAAGCCAGTCTCGGACCGAGCGGCATCGCCGGACTCGAATCAGCGATAGCCGAAGCGGAGCAGTCCACACGCGAATGGAAGGACGCCGAGCCGCGCGTTTGGGGCCGCGTCGCCCGCAGAATTTACGTCCTGCTGGATTGGAAAGCCTTCTTCCAGCACGTTAAGCACGCGCTCGAAGGGGCGAACCGTGCCTCGGAGGCTCTCCTGACAAGAGGTCTGGAACGCTGGCAGGCGGAGCGGCGGCTGACCGACCAGCAACTAATCGCCCTGAAGACCAGCCTGGCCGCGCCTGAGGTCGCGGAAACCCTGCGGCACCTTGGATCACACCTCGTATTGAGCGTAGTCTTCCGGTTCCCTCTGGGGAGTGGCGCCCGGCTGCTCTGGACCCTCGGGTTCTGGGTGAGCGGTCAGCTGACGAGGTTCCGGCACGACGATGGGCGATCGAAGGCCCGTCGTGCAGGCAGGATTCACACGCCGCTCGTAATGCTTTTGGCACTGCTCCCCGGATTCGGCGCGGCCGCGTATCTCGCTGCCCCGCCATTGCGGCACAAGCTACTGGTACGCCTCCTTATCGACCAGGCCGCCTACAAGCTGCCCCTCCGTCTCTATCGCCGCCTCGGACTAGAACGATGGCTCGCGCCTCGGAAGCTTCCCGCCTAAACGGCGGCGGATCGTTCCGCGCGAAAGAACCTCGACGGCTCAGGCGGCGCCGGTGAGAACGTGGTTTGCGGTCTTTTTGACGGCGTCTGCCGCCGTTGGTTTTTCAACTTTTCTTGCGCTAACCACCGACAGGCAGCCATTCGACCTTCCGTTCACCCACTTCGTGCAGCGGTTGGAGCTCCAGCAGCTGGGGACGTTCTCGGACCTGATCTTCTGGATGGGACTTCGCGGCTTCGCTGGTGCTCTGTTGATCGGATTGGGCGCCTTTCTCTGGTTACGCGGCCGGCGCCTGGAGACGCTGCTGCTGATCGCGATAGCCTTGCTCGACCTGTGGAACGTCGCTCTCCGCGACATCATCGATCGTCCTCGACCCACCGCCGACCTGGTCGGAGTGGTGATCGGATACGGCGGCATCCAGGGCGCCAGTTTCCCAAGCGGGCACGCCATGCACGTGATTCTCTTCTACGGATTTCTCATCTACTTGATCGGCAGGCTGCCCAGACCAGGCTTCCTCCGCCTCGGCGTGCAAGCGGCGCTGGGCCTTTACATTCTGATCGCAGGCCTCTGGCTGGTGCACGCGGGGCGCCACTGGGCGAGCGACGTCATCGGCGGGTACGCCTACGGCTTGTTCTATCTGATGTTGCTGATAGCCGCCTATCACTATGGAATCGCCTGGCGTGCGAGCCGAGCCGAGCTGTGGACCTCCTCAGAGCGCGCCGGCATAACGGACCGTCTGGCCCGAGTGCTGCTGGGCAAGCCGGCATGACCGAAATAGAAGATGCGACGGGTTCGAAGAAGCTGATTCCACTTGCGGTCGCTCTCCTTGGGATCGGGCTTGCTCTGGCCTACGAGTCCTCGCGCCATCTCTATTTTTCGTTCGACCTCGACCTTACGCAGCGTGTCCAGGCGGTGAGATTCCCGGGGCTGGCGCAAGGTTTGGGGGTCGTGAACGGGCTCACCAATTTCTACCCGGGCGCCGCGATCTGGCTGGCCACCGTCATCGTTCTGCTCCGACGGGGCTTTCGAATCGAGGCGCTGACGCTGACGGTGGCGCTGGTACCCTTCCTGGCTGGCGAAGCGCTTGGAGTCCTCGTCGATCGTCCTCGCCCGGACCCGGCTCTGGTGCGGGTCGCCCAGGCCCTGAAAGGCAACGGGTTCCCGAGCGGCCACGTGATCGGCGCCACCGTCTTCTACGGGGCCCTTGCGTCATTCGCCGCCTACCGGGCACGGTCACCCGCCGCGCGGGCCTTGGCCCTCGCCGCAGTTGCCCTGGTTGTGAGCGGGGCGGGCCTCGCCAGGGTCTATCGGGGAGCACATTGGCCGAGCGACGTTCTCGGCGGGCTCCTGCTTGGCGGCGCGGCGCTTGTTGTTCTAATCTGGATTTACGCGCGGCTCAGAGCCGGACGGGTCCGGGTTCTGGGGATCGAGTTTATCGTCGCTAGGCGCTAGCGTTCAGGTAAAGTCACACTGACCCGGTCGCGCGTCCGAGTCACTCACCAAAGGCAAACCAAGTTGCTTCGGCTCGAAAGAACCGGCCTCGTCACGTTGAAGCAGTGGGCGCCCTATGGGGCGTTCGCTTTGGCCTTCGCCTACTCCCTGCCCGCGTTTTTCCTTGAGCGATTTCCTGGCGATCTCGGCATCGCCGTCGCGGTGGGGTCCGCCCGGCATTCCCCGCTGACCGAATTCATGGAGGTGGTCTCGTTCGTCGGCAAGGGCTGGCCGATGATCGCTCTCGCTGGCGTCATCGCCGCGTGCTTCTTTTTGCTGCGCGTGCCCCGAGCCTGCGTCGCTGTGTTGGGCGGGCTCGTGGCGATGGGTATCAACCCCCTGTTCAAGCTGATCATTCAAAGGCCGAGGCCGCCGGCCGAACTCGTGAACGCCACAGACACATTTGGGGGGCTCGGTTTCCCGAGCGGTCACGCGTTTCAAGCGGTCATACTTTTCGGTGTCCTGGCCTTCCTGGCCTCCGACCTGATCAAGGACCTGGCGTTGCGCCGTCTGGTCCAGGGCGCGCTCGTGGCGTTGGTCTTCGCGATCGGAATCTCCAGGGTATATCTCGGCGCCCACTGGGCTTCCGATGTGCTGGGCGGCTATCTCTGGGGGGCCGCCTTCCTGTTGCTCCTGTTCCGGCTGTACCGCCGGCGCTGGCAACCCGTGTCCGCGGTCTGAATCACGCGAGCGACTGAGCGCATCGGGCGCTTCTCGCACCCTCAGCGGCTGCACCATCTGCGAACGACTACCGCGGGCATCAGCCGATGCCCCGGCCTGAGTCCGGAACCAAAAGGAGACGCCGCGTGTTCCCAGAGGTGTCGGCCGATGGTGTGCCCTATCTGACCGTGGAACAGATGCGGGCGGTCGACCGCTTGATGAT
>JACQUF010000252.1 GCA_016210435.1 Chloroflexota bacterium | reverse complement strand
TCGCTCAATGGGCGGACACCCCCGGCCTGACTGTCTGTACGGTTGACGCGAACGAAATTTCGACCGTGTTGCTTGGCAGGCGACTGCCAAACGTTCCGCTTCTCGGCGCACTCCTGCGGATCTTTCCCCTCATGGACTTGGAAGCGATGGCGGAGGTGGTCCGGATAGAGCTCGGGCGTTCCTTCGCTCCGCGCATCGTCAATGCCAATCTTGCCGCGTTGGAGCAGGGGTTCCAGCGAGCAGGACTGACCCTGTTGCAGGGTCGGGCGTGACCGACCGTTGGGACGCTGTCCCCACTGGAGGCACGGTCGTTCAACCGGGGAGCGCCGCCCGCAATCTCACCGGTTCCTGGCGGACCAGACGCCCGGTGATCGATTTTTCGCGCTGCACCCACTGCATGATCTGCTGGGTGATGTGCCCGGACTCCTGCTTCCGCGTCGAAGACAAGCAACTGGTAGGAGTCGATCTTGACCATTGCAAAGGTTGCGGCATATGCGCGGAACAGTGCCCACGAGAGTGCATCGCGATGGATCCCGAAACCACGGGGATGTAAAGGGATGGCCACGCGCACTCGCCCCGCACCCAACGTGGTCGCCTCGACACCGATCGCGCTCAACGGTGGGGAGGCAGTCGCCTACGCTCTTCGTCAGATCGAGCCCGAGATAGTCGCGGCTTATCCCATCACGCCGCAGACGTTGATCATTGAAAAGTTTGCGGAGTACTTTGCCGACGGGCTTGTGCGTACCGAGTTCATTGCGGTCGAGAGCGAGCACGCGGCACTGAGCGCGTGCATCGGCGCCAGCGCCGCGGGTGCGCGGGCCGTTACAGCGACCGCCGGGCCGGGCCTCGCGCTAATGTTCGAAATGCTTGGAGTGACATCCGGCATGCGCCTGCCGGTTGTGATGCACCTGTGCACGCGCGCCCTCTCAGCCCCGCTCAACATCCTGGGCGACCACTCCGACGCCATGGCGATGCGGGAGACCGGGTGGGTGATGATGTCCGGCGCGTCGCCCCAGGAGGCGTACGACCAGGCGATCGTCGCCCACGTGATTGCGGAGAATTCCGCAGTGCGCCTGCCGTTCGCGAACCTGATCGATGGCTTTGCTGTCACCCACGCGGTCGAGCGTGTCGACGTCCTTCCCGACCACGCCGTGAAGGGATTTGTAGGCGAATACAACCCCGAGCGTTCGTTGCTCGACCTGGAACGGCCGGTCACGTTCGGCTCAATGGACACCCGGGACGATTATTTCGAGCACAAGCGACAGCAGCAGGCCGCCCTCAAGGCCGCGGGTCCCGTGGCGATGCACGCTCTGAACCGCTTCGCCGAGGTTTCCGGGCGGCGCTATGACCTCGTCGAGTGTTACCGGCTCAACGACGCGGAAATCGGACTGGTCGTGATGGGCTCGCTCGATGGCCAGGTGCGCGTCGCAGTGGACGCGGCTCGTGAGTCCGGCATCAAAGCGGGCGCGCTGAGGATCCGCCTGCTTCGCCCATTTCCGGCCCCACTGGTCATCGCCGCTCTCAGCCATCTCACGGTCGTCGGTGTACTGGACCGGGCAATCGGATTCGGTTCCGCGGGCAACCCTTTGTACGCAGAGGTCGCTGCAAGTCTCTACCACCAGCCGGCACGACCCGGCCTGAAGAGTTTCGTCTACGGGCTCGGAGGCAGGCCAACCGGCCATGGCTCGTTGATGTCCGCGATAAGCGAGCTCGAATCGATTCGCACGGCAGGACGGACCGAACCTACAACCACCTATCTCGGCCTCAAGCAGTGATATCTCTGGTGACATTGAAGCTGCAACAGCTGACCCTGCGGCCCGATGGTCTTTCGGGCGGTCACGGTCTCTGCGCCGGGTGCGCCGAATCGGTCGTCGTTCGGCAGGTCGTATTCGCCCTCGAGAACCCGGCCGTGGTCTCTCTCGCCACCGGGTGCCTTGAGGTCGCAACGACGCGGTTCCCGGACACGGCCTGGCGGGTGCCGGTAATCCATAGCGCGTTCGAGAACGCAGCATCGACTGCTTCTGGAATTGAGGCCGCGTACAAAGCCCTCGTCCGGAAGGCGCGGATCGAGCCGCGAAAGTTCACGATCGTCGTGTTCGCGGGCGACGGTGCGACCTACGACATCGGGCTCCAATGGCTGAGCGGAGCGCTCGAAAGGGGCCACAGGTTTGTTTATATATGCCTCAACAACGAGGGATACATGAACACCGGCATCCAGCGCAGCGGAGCAACTTTCGCGGGGACGTGGACGACGACGACGCCTGCGGGCAGAGCGGTGCATGGCAAGCCACAGTGGCGGAAAGACCTCACCGCGATCGTCGCAGCGCACGGTATCCCCTATGTGGCGCAAGCAGCGGTCCACAACTGGAAGGACTTGCTCGCGAAAGTCCGGAGAGCGGAAGCAGCGACGGGCCCGTCGTTCGTGAACGTGCTCGCGCCGTGCAACCGGGGCTGGCGCCACGAGCCGGAGGAGACGATGGCGATCTCGCGGCTGGCAGTCGAAACTGGCTTCTGGCCGCTTTACGAGGTCGTCGACGGGGCGTGGCGGCTCACCGGCGCGTCCAGGAAATCGAAACCCGTTACGGACTACTTCAAGGCCCAGGGGCGGTTCAGGCATCTGCTCGCCCCGGGCGCGGAGAAGCAGGTCGATGAGATCCAGGCCAGGGTCGATGCGGAATGGCAGGCGCTGATTGCGCGCTGCGCGGCATTCAAACCCCCGCCCCTGGAGGGCGGGGGCCTGGGGGCGGGGGATAGCAAGGTTCCTCCACCCTCTAACTCCCTCCTTCCGGAGGCGGGAGTCTCAGGCGAAGGGGTGACCGATGGGAGCGAATGACGGCTCGAAGTCCCCGACCCGGCGCTATTTCAAAGAGGGATACTCCTGTGGCGAGTGCGTAATCCTGGCTCTCGACCTGGCGCCGGGGCCACAGCGAGAGACTCTGCTGTCCGCCTCGCGAGGGCTGGGCGCGGGGCGCGCCGTGACCTGCACGGCGATGCTGGCCGGGCTGATGGCGATCGGCACGCTTTCCCCGCAACCCGCCCGACGTCCCAATCCTACTAACGATCTACTGGACTCATACCTGCCAGCTGGCGGGCCCGGAGCGTCGACGGCGCAGGACATGGTGCCTGCACGCGAGTTTCGCGCAAGGTTCGAAGAACGCGCTCGTGTTTACGGTCGAGGGACATCGTGCGCTGGCATCTCGCGCGTTGACTGGGACCGCAGAGACCCGAATGCCGCCCCCGCGGGTTACCCGCCGCATATCTGCGTGGCGCTCGCGGATGCCGCAGTCGAAGAGGCCGTGAAGCTCTTGCCCCACGCGCCCCTCACGACGGCGCCTCAATTACTCACGGAATCCTCACGCCCGTCCGAGTAGCTTGACGCGAGATGCCGGCCCCTCTCGCTGCATGGCCGGACGAACGGGAGGCGCAAATGAAAGGCTACTCTTCGGCACGGTTCATCGGTCTGCTGCTGATCCCGCTGATCCCTATCGGGGTTCTGGCAGGCCTCGCGCTCAGCGGGCGGCTGAACCTGCCCGCGGAACTTCTCATCGCGCTTGGCGGAGTGTTCTACCTCCTGGTGCTGATAGCCGGCCTCTCCGGCGCGCTTTCCGAACCAGATCCCGAGATGACGCAGGCATCGATTAAGGACCGCGGGGCGAACCTCGGGCTCGATCTCGTTAACGAAATCAAACCAATCGGAATGGCCTCCGAGATTCGCACCGCGGCGGCGTCAGGCCGATGCCCCCTGGTATTCGGACAAGGCTCTGCCTGGCGGATCGGGCAGGATGGAAAACTGGACCGGCCTGTGTGCAGAAGCGGTGCATCGGCATTCGAGCGCCTGATGGCCGAATCGGCAGCATCGCCTGTCGGAACTCGTCCCTGGCAGGATCCCGCCTGGTCCGGAATCCGAAATCCCGCGTCGGCCATCGAAGTTCGATGCGACTGCCCGCTGGGCCCCCAGAAGCTGTTCTTCAAGCGCCAGGCAGCGTAGGACCTTGGAAGGCCTCGACGCGCATCGGACAGCGAGGCGCGCTGCATGTGCGGCAGGGAGACGCGCCGGGATCGTTGATGATTCGCAGGTTCGGTCCGAACGGGATCACGCCGGACTGCGTCTTCTGAGGGTTCATCAGCAGCGAGTCCATCAGCCTGACTCCGATGCTGGCGGCCGGCACGACGTCGAAGATTGCACGCTGCCCTTCAAGCGCCCAGGCGTCTGTGCCAGGCTTGAGGCACGGTCCCACCCGGTTCGAATGGACCTCCAGCTCTTTGCCGATGCCCGCCGCGACATCGGCGAAGACTGCCATGGCCATTGCCGACCCAGCCGCATCGAGCACGAAAGCCTGAAGGGCCTCGCCCTCTGCGAACAACGAGGCGACCCGGCGTTCGATTCCCGGGCCCGCGGTCGCGATAGTGAATACGCCTCCGATGGCCCCGTCGAAGAGATGGGAGACCAACCTGCCCGCGATCTGTGGCCCGCCGCCGAATTGGACTCGGCCGCGGCCCGATCCGACGACCGGCAGGGATACAGCCACCGCCTGTGGGCAGGCCAGCTCGCTGGCCTGGGCGGTCGCCCAGGCAACCGCGTCCACGAGTTTTTCCTTCGCGCCGCCTGCCGGTCCGAGACAGCGCCAGACGTCGTCCGGATTGATCGGCGGAGCGAGGTGCTCGAACGAAAATGCATTGGGCGCCGGGAGGCCCATGACTCATCCTCGGACGCCTCCCACCAACGCCGCTGGCAGGCAAATCTTACCCGCCGCGGTGGCAGGTCTGCACAAACCCTCCCCTGTGAATCGAGGCCAGAAAGATGACCATGTCACACCGCGAACGGGTCATACGCGCCCTGAATCATGAAGAGGCCGACCGCGTTCCGATCGACTTCGGGGGTGGTCCGGCTACGCAGATCCACCCGGACGCCTACGTTGCCCTTCTCAAACATCTCGGGTTCGAGCCCGAGGAACTCGTGGAGGGGGAACGCGGCGAGGGGCAGGTTGTGCGGCCGAGCGAGCGAGTGCTCGAGCATTTCGATATCGATGTCCGCGGGTTGGGTCTCAACGACCCGGAGTCGAGCCCACGGCGTTTCACCGGGCAAAACTGCTACGTGGATGAATGGGGCGTGACCTGGCATAAAGCCCATTTCACGGCGCCGTGGATCAACGTAAAGGGGCCGCTGCAGGACGTCGCCGAACCCACTCCGCGAGATGTGGACGCCATGCCATGGCCCGATGGATCAGACTCGAGCCGGGTGCGCGGCCTGCGCGAACGCGTCGAACGAATGCGCAGAGAGACCGATTATGCGATCGTGCTCAACCTCCCCAACAGTAACTTCGCTCTCGCCCAGCGGATCCGTGGATTTACGGAGTTCTTCGAAGACCTCTTACTCAACCCCGCGTTTGCAAATGCGCTCCAGGAACGAATAACGGATGTCATCTGTGATATCGCGACGCTCGCGCTGGTCGAGGTGGGCGATCTCATCGAAGGTGTGTCTTTCGCAGACGATATGGGCATACAGACGCAGTCGTTCATGAGCGGCAACCTCTATCGCCGCATGGTTAAGCCGCATCACGCACGGTTCGTGGCAAACCTGCACGATCGAACGCGAGCGAAGGTGATCATGCACAGCGACGGCGCGATCTATGACCTCCTTCCTGACCTGATCGACTGCGGCGTCCAGGTGATCAACCCCGTACAGGTCAACGCAGAGGGAATGGACCCGATGCTCCTCAAGCGGGAATTCGGCAGGGACCTCTGTTTCTGGGGCGGTGTGGATACGCAGAAAGTCCTGCCCTATGGGTCGCCGCGAGATGTGGCCGATGAGGTCAAGGCCCGGCTCGGCGACCTGGGCCGCGGCGGCGGATATGTCCTGGCGTCTGTGCATTGCATCCAGGCTGAGGTGCCTCCGGCGAACGTCGTGGCCATGTTCGAGACCGCACATGCTGCACTGGCGGGAGCGAATCGATCACGATGAGGCGCGCTCCTTCCCTCCTGCTGGGGAGGGAGGCAATGACAACGAGGAGGTAATCACATGACGATGACCGTCCGAGAGCGGCAGCTTGCAGTGCTCGAAGGCAGGCCCCCCGATCGCATTCCTTGGGTCCCGCGCCTCGAGATCTGGTACACCGCCCATCGTCTGGCAGGAACTCTTCCAGAGCGGTACCGGGACATGACGCTCAGGGAGATTCAGCGCGACCTGGGCGTTGGCACAACAGCGCGCACCGGCCGCGTATTCACGACGCGAATCAGAGGCGTCGACGTCATCGAACGCCGCGACGGGCTGATGTGTACCACCGAGTACGTAACGCCGGTCGGCACCGTGAGCGAAACGAGCAGGCGGACACCCGATCTCGACCGCGCTGGCATTCAGCCGCTGGTCGTGCAGAAGCTGCTCAAGAGGCCCGAAGACTACGACGTGGTCCGGTACCTGGTGGAGAACACCGAGTACCACCCGTGCTACGAGGAATTCCGGGCATACGACCGTGACATCGGCGACGAAGGTCTCCCAATGCTGAGCGTCGGGGACGTGCCGTTTCACCACTTCCTCGCCGATCTCTGCGGCTACGAGAAGGCATATCTGGACCTCTTCGATTACGAGGACAAGGTCGAGGGGCTGCTCGAAACGATGACTCAGGTATACCGCGAGCGCATGTGGCCTGTTGTCGCCAACTCGCCAGCGACGCTGATCCTGCACGGGGCGCACTTCGCTTCGCAGACCACCCCGCCGTCCTACTTCAAGCGGTATATCACCCCCTATGTGCGGGAGTTCGTCGAGTACATGCATGGATTCGGGAAGTCGGTCGCGCAGCACGCGGACAACGACACCTTGGAAATCCTTGGCGATCTTGCCGAGGCTGGCTACGACATGCAGGAATGCTTCGTCACTGCGCCCATGGTGCCGTGCACATTCCGGATGGCCCGGGAGCGGTGGGGCAAGTCCATGATCATTTTCGGCGGCGTGCCTTCAGTGATGCTCGAGCAGGCGATTTCTGATCAGGAGTTCGAAGCCTACATGGATGATCTTTTCCGGGCGATCGCACCAGGCGATGCATTCATCCTGGGCGTGGCAGATAACGTGATGCCGACATCGATGATCTCTCGTATCGCACGGATCACCGAAATGGTCGAAGAGCGCGGCGCGTACCCGATGGCGGCGTGAGAAAGGAGCAAGGCGTGGAATTCAGCCAGCTGTCACAAATGATCATCGAGGGCGATCACAAGGGCGCTGAACGGTGGGCGCGTGATGCGCTGAACCAGGGCGTAAACCCGAAAGAGATCATCGATCGCGGACTGATCC
>JACQUF010000245.1 GCA_016210435.1 Chloroflexota bacterium | reverse complement strand
TCGAAGAACGAATTGAACTTGCCGTGCTTCTTGAGCGAGTGGACGGTGGCTTTGATTACGAAGTCGTTCACGCTGACGCGGACATTTTCGTCGGCGAGCGCTTCGTTCAGGCGCTGCCGCACGCGCATGGTCTCGGTCATATCGACCGACGCGGTCACGTAGAAGTGCGGGATCTGGGTCTTGCTGCGGACCGTAACCTTGGCGATCGCGGTGCGCATACTGGTGAGCAGTACGGTTTCGCCCAGCTCTGGCTCGGCCTTTGGCGCGGCAGCGGCGATCTGGGCGGCTGGCGCTGTCGGCGCAGGCGCGGGGCGTTCGGCCGCCTCGGCAACCGCCTTCTCGACATCTTCACGCGTAATCCGGCCACCGGGGCCGGTGCCCGTGAGCGCGCTCAGGTCTAGGCCATGCTGTTCGGCCATCTTCCGCGCGACGGGTGACGCCTTGATCCGATCGCCGGCTTCGGCGGGAGCGGCTGGCCTTAGGGTAGCGCGGGCCGCGGGAGCAGCGGCCGGGGCAGGCGCGCCCTCTTTCTTCTCCTCCGGCTTGGGCGCCGCTTCCTGGCCGGCTTCCGGCTTCGCAGCGGCCTCAGGCTTCGGCGCCTCGCCCCCGGCCTGCGGTATCGCATCGCCGGGTTCGCCAATGAACGCGATCAACTGTCCTACAGGCACTTTCCTGCCTTCGGGAACAACGATTTTGCGCAGGACGCCGGAGCCGTACGCCTCCATCTCAACCACTGCCTTGTCGGTCTCGATTTCGGCAAGCACTTCGCCACGCTTGACGGGGTCGCCTTCCTTCTTGAGCCACTTGGCTACGGCCCCCTCGGTCATGTCGGCGCCCATCGAAGGCATCACGACTTCAGTTATCACCGCCAGGTCCCCCTTGCCCCGCCCAATCTGCAGCCGGCATCGGCTCGCAGAGGGTGCCGATCGGGGCTAGATCCCGTAGTTCTCTTCGATCGCCTTCAGAACCCTGTTCACGTTCGGGAGCATCATCTGCTCAAGCGGCCGGGAATAGGGAGCGGGAACGTCCTCGCTCGCCACACGCGCCACCGGGCCGTCAAGCAGGTCGAAACCCTTTTCCGAGATCTGGGCGGAGACTTCCGCCATGTACCCGCAGGTGCGCCAGTTCTCGTCGATGAGCGCCGCCCGGTGCGTCTTTGCAACCGACTTCAGCACCGTCTCGATATCAAGGGGGCGCAGGGACCGAAGGTCGATGACTTCGGCCTTCACGCCGTTCTCGGCCAGCTTGCCGGCAGCATCCATCGCGATGACCACGCCGTGTGAGAAGGCGACGATCGTGATGTCTTCACCGGTGCGTTTGACGTCAGCCTTGCCGAGGGGGATGGTGAAGTACTCGTCTGGCACTTCGCCGCGTTTGCCGTAAAGCTGGACATGTTCCGCCATGATGACGGGGTTGTCGTCCTTCAACGCTGATCGAAGCAGCCCCAGCGCGTCGTAGGGAGTTGACGCGGCAACGACCCTGAAGCCGGGCACCGAAGCCAGCCAGTTTTCGAACATGTGAGAGTGCGTCGCCGCGAGCTGAATTCCCGCGCCTGTCGGCGCCCGGATCACGACCGGCACCTTGAACTGCCCGCCGGACATGTAGCGGATTGAGGCGCCGATGTTGATCATCTGGTCGAACGCGAGCAGCGAGAAACTGATCGACATGAACTCGACAACAGGCCGCAGGCCGCCTACGGCAGAGCCGAGAGCGGTTCCGATAAATGTGTTCTCCGAAATCGGGACATCGCGCACCCGTTCCGGACCGTAGTCCTCGAGGAATCCGGCGGTCACGGAATAGGCCCCACCATAAGCCCCGATGTCCTCACCCATGAGGTAGACGTTGGGGTCGTTGTCCAGGGCTTCCCGCAGGCCGCGCTGGAGGGCATCCCTGATCGTGATCTCAGGCATAGATGTCCTCGTACAGAGCCTCGGGCGCGGGCCACGGACTGTCCTCAGCAAACTTGATGGCCGCGTCGATCTCGGCCTCCGCTTCGGCCTTGATCTTCTCGATGTCCTTGTCGGTCGCCAGACCGAGTTCGAGGAGCATCCTTGGGAACGTATGGAGTGGGTCCCGCCGCTTCCAGCGTTCCTCCTCCTCGTCGCCGCGGTATTTCACGGGATCGGCCATCGAGTGGCCATGGAAACGGAATGTCTTGGACTCGATGAACGCGGGTCCCTTTCCGGACCTCGCGTGGTGGACTGCCGCCTGGGTCGCCTCCCGAACGGCCATTACGTCCATGCCGTCGATTACCACGCACTCGATACCGTACGGCTTGCCAGCGTCCTGGAAATCAGCACCGCCGGAGCGCACGCGTCCGATTGCCGAGCCCATGCCGTAGAGGTTGTTTTCCAGGAAGAAAACAATCGGCAGCTTCCAGAGAGCTGCCAGATTGAAGGTCTCATGAAATACGCCCTGGTTGACCGCGCCGTCGCCAAAGAACGTCAGGACGACGCGGTCCTCGCGCTTGTATTGCGCCGCCAGCGCGAGTCCCGTAGCGAGGGGAAAGTGCCCGGCGACGATCGCGTGCCCGCCGACGAAGTTCTTCTGGGCATCGAAGAGGTGCATGGAGCCGCCCTTGCCGCGGCTGACGCCGGTGGCTCTGCCAAAGAGCTCTGCCATGCACCGCCCCGCGTCTAGCCCCCGTGCCAGGGCCTGCCCGTGATCCCGGTAATGGGTGACGACGTAGTCTTCAGGCCGGAGGACGGACATCGCGCCCACGGCGTTGGCTTCCTGGCCGATGTAGATGTGAAGGAAGCCCCTGATCAGGCCACGTGCGTAGAGCTCGCCGCACTTTTCCTCGAAAACGCGGATGCGATACATCTGGCGATAGAGTTCGGCCAGCTCGGTCTTTCTTGCGCGTTCGAGTACCTTCATCAACCCCTCTGGAAGCAGAATCTAGCGTCTCCCACGGGGGGAGCGGACGCGGCGCCTCCCGAGGGCACCAGGAAGCTGGTCCAAGGATCGCTGTGAACGGACAAAATCGGCAGGGCTCAACCGGCTGATTCTACTATATGAAGTGCTATTTCCCGGCTCGGGAGGCCAGTGCCGCTACGAGGGTATTTCGCAAGAGCATTGCGATCGTCATGGGGCCCACACCACCCGGCACCGGGGTGATGAGCGACGCCACATCGACCGCCTCGTCGAATTTGACGTCCCCCACCAGGCGAAACCCGGATTTCCTGCCGGGGTCATTGATTCGGTTCACACCGACATCGATCACGACCGCCCCGGGCCGGATCATGTCGCCGCGGATCAAGTCTGGCTGGCCCGCCGCCGCGACGAGGATATCGGCCGAACGGGTGATGACCTTCAAGTCACGGGTTCCGGTGTGGCAGACCGTCACGGTCGAATTGGCGCCCTTCCCACGGCCGAGCAAGATCGCGGCGAGGGGCCGGCCGACGATGTTGCTGCGCCCGCAGATGACGACGTGTGCGCCTGACGTCTCGACGTTCTCTTCGATGAGGAGTTGTTGGATGCCTGACGGAGTGGCCGGAGCAAAGCGAGGCCTGCCAGCCAGGAGCAGTCCAAGGTTGTAAGGATGCAGGCCATCGACGTCCTTTGTGGGGTCGATCGCCTGCACGACGACATCCGGATCGATGTGGCGTGGGAGAGGAAGCTGGACCAGGATGCCCTGGCGCGCGGGGTCCCGATTCAAGGATTCGACTGCGGTAATCACCCGGTCCTTGCTCGAAGTTGCGGGAAGGCGTACCGCCTCGCTAATCATGCCCGCCTCCCGGGAAGCCTTTTCCTTGGCCCCGACGTAGGTAACCGACGCGGGGTCCTCGCCTACGAGCACCACGGAGAGACTAGGCGCTATCCCGAACCGCTTCGTGAATGCCTCAATCTCGCCTGCGAGCCTGGCGCGCACGCGCGCCGCGATCGCCGTTCCATCGATGACGCGCGCTACGATCTCTCGAACCTCCTCCGAAGTGGTCGACGGCCGAATGCTAGCATTCCCTCGCCTCGCGAAGCCCCCCCGCCCCGGAGAGGCGGTGTCCTGAGCCAGCCTGCCCTGAGCGGAGTCGAAGGAAGGAGCGGGAGGTGAGGGGGCGGGGAATCAGCATGGTTTTCGTCGGCATCGACATCATCGAAATCGACCGCATCGAGGCGGCCTATGCCTGCTACGGGGAAAGGTTTCTCAACCGTATCTACACGCCGGCCGAGAGGGTCTACTGCCGCGGCCGCGGCCCTCAGCTTGCGAGCCGTTTTGCTGCCAAAGAGGCCGTCATGAAGCTGCTCGGGACCGGCGTTCGCGGAGTTGCGTGGAGAGAGATCGAGATCGTGCGCCAGCGCGGACGCGCACCGGAGGTTGTACTGCACAACCGGGCCGCAGCGGTTGCCGCGAAACTGGGGATCGTGCGTATCGCGATCAGCCTGGCGCATTCGAGGCAGTACGCAGTGGCATCATGCGTTGGCGAGACCGGAGAACCGGCATGAACGGCCGCCAGGTCGATGCCGCGGCCTCAGACGAAGCTCTGGTCGCAGCGGTCGCCAACCGGGACCAGGCCGCATTCGAGACGCTTCCCGTTGCTTGCTATCGGCCTGATCGTATTAGCCGCCTGCGCGGGCGAGACGCCCCCCGCTTCACAGCCCACGGCAACGCAGCAGGCTGCCCCCGCGGCGACCGCTACGCCCGCGCCCACCGCAACACCCATTCCGGTCCCGACTGCAACCCCGACGCCGATCCCCACCAGCACGCCCACACCGGCGCCCACAAGTACCCCCGCGCCCACCGCCACTCCGGTGCCCGCGGCGACCCCAACCCCTGCGCCGACACCGGCCGGGGTAAAGCTCAGCCCGGCCACCGCAAAGGCCCTGGTGGCGGCATTCGGCGATGAGATCTTTACGGGTGGCCAGACCTCCCCGCGGTTCGCCCGCTGGGTGAACGACAACGCGTTCATGTTCCTTCAGTTCAATACCTCGAAAGTCGAAGAGATCAATGCGCTGCGATACATCGGGGTGGGCGTCAAGAGCGTGTTCTGCCAGGAGTCACGTGCTGATGCGGAAAAGGGCAGCTTCACACACTTCCACCGCTATAGCGCGGCGAAGTACTCCGAAGGCCACGGCGGCCAGCCTGGCGCCCAGGGCTACTGGATGACGTGGGCCGCGCCCGATGAGATCGTGTCCGCAAGCAAGACGATCAAGCCAGGCGTCGACTACCAGTTCTCGCTTCTTACCGACATTCCCGGCTGCGGCGGATACCCTCCGGCCGTCGACTTTGCGCCGCCACAGGCTGGCAAGCTCACGAAGGAAGAGATCAAACAACTCATCTCGCTGTTCAACGAGCAGGTCCTGTTCGGAGGCCAGGTCGCGCCGCGCTTCTCGAAGTGGGTCAGCGAGAACGCCTTCATCTTCCTGCAATTCGATAAGTCGAACCCGGACGAGGCTACCGCGCTCCGCTATCTCGGCATGGGAGTGCGCGGGGAATTTTGCAAAGAGAAGCAACCGTCCGCGGACTTCCCGCATCTTCATACGTACTTCGCCGCGAAGTATGGCGAAGGCCATGCCAAGAACCCTGGCGATACCGGATACTGGCTGCTCGTGCTCGCCGCCGATCAGTTCAAGTCCGGAGAGCGGCAGGTCACTTACGGTGTGGACCGCGAGTTCTCGAAGTTGGAAATCCCAAGCTGCGCGCAATAGGGGAGAGGCGGAAGTGTCAGGGAGGGCCGGCGCATAATTCCGCGTGATGAAAATCGTCACGCAGGAAGAGATGCGCGCCCTCGAGAACCGGTCGGTCGAAGCGGGCGTGCCGACGGACGCCCTGATGGAGAACGCGGGACTGGCCGTGGCTCAGTGGATCGCCAGGCGCCTCGGCGGACGGCTGCTCACCCGGCGCATCCTTGTCCTGGTCGGCCCCGGGAACAACGGCGGCGATGGCCTGGTCGCGGCCCGGCACCTCAGCCGGTGGGGCGCGAACGTCACATGCTACATATGCATCAGCCGCCCGGACCCCGATCCAATGGGCCGCCTTGCAACTGAAGCCGGCGCCAGATTCGTTCTCGCCAATGACGACCCGGGGTTCACCGAGCTGGAGCGCATGGCTCGCAGCTCCCACGTCATCCTCGACGCGATCCTCGGGATCGGTCGTGCCCGCTCTCTCATTCCGCCGGTCAGCGATGAGATCAGGGTCGTCAGATGGGCGGCGGAGGAAACCCGGAGCCTAGTTGTCTCCCTGGACGTTCAGACCGGGCTCGATGCCGATACCGGCGAGCTCGATCCGAACGGCCTGCGGGGGGACGTGGTCCTGACGCTCGGGGCGCCGAAGATTGGCCTTTACCTGCGCCCGATTGTTGATCCCTCCCGGAACGTCGTCGTGCTCGATATCGGGGTTCCTCCGGGACTGGACGGCGACGTACAGACGGAACTGATCACCGGGAATCTCGCAAGCTCGTTCCTTCCGGACCGGCCGATCTCCTCGAACAAGGGCACGTACGGCCGGGCAATGATCGTCGGAGGGTCCAAGAACTACGTAGGGGCGGCATATCTTGCGGCGGCTGCCGCGGGCCGTGCAGGCGCCGGCATCGTCACTCTCGCTGCCCCGAGATCGATTGCAGAGATAATCTCGGCGCGACTCGCGGAAGCAACCTACCTTCCGCTTGTCGAGAGCGAGCCGGGCGCGCCCGATCCCGAAGTAGCCGGAAAGCAGATCCTTCAATCCTGTGAGCGAGTCACCGCCATGCTGATAGGCCCCGGGCTGGGACAAACGCCGTACATCGGCCCGATGCTGCGAAGGCTGATCCAGGGGCCGCTGCCGCAAATCCCGCTAGTCCTTGATGCCGACGGCCTCAACGCGCTTGCCCGCATCGATGGATGGTGGAACCAAATGAAACGACCCGGCATCCTGACGCCTCATCCGGGTGAAATGGCCAGGCTGCTCGACTCGACGGTCTCGGACGTCCAGAAGGACCGGCTAGAGACGGCGCGCGCCGCTGCGAAGAAGTTCGGCTACGTGGTGATCCTCAAGGGCGCCTGCACGATCATTGCCAATCCCGACGGCCGCGCCCGCGTCAGTCCCTGGGCCAACGCCGCGCTCGCCAGAGGCGGCACGGGAGATGTGCTTGCGGGCGCCGTGGCCGGATTCCTGGCGCAGGGGTTGGCCACGTTTGACGCGGCCACGCTGGCCGTGTACGCCCACGGCCTTGCGGGCGAGTTCGTTAGAGAACGCGTTGGCGCGACCTCGGCAAGCGCAGGTGACGTATTGGCCGAGATGCCGCGGGCAATCCATCAGCTGGAATCGACGAAGGCGCCTGGGAGCGTGCCTGGCCAGCCGGGATCCTGGTGACGCGCGGGAAAATCGCTTCAGCCGAGAGCTGCCGGCGGACCGTCCCCAAAGCTGGCCGCTGCTATAATCGGGCCGCTTTGGACACGCTTCTTGCGGTCGACATCGGCAACACCCAGATCACCATCGGCGCCTTTCAGCGCGATGAGATCCGCGCCCGCTGGCGGGTATCCACCGACCCCAGCCGGACTGAAGACGAACACGCATTGATCTTCGACGGGCTGCTGCGCTCGAGGGGAATTGATCCCAGGGCTGTCGAAGCCATCAGCCTCTGCAGCGTCGTGCCCCCCGCCACAGACATCGTTGTGGGTGCGCTACGTGATCTCTTTCGCCATGAGCCGCTCGTGATCGGGCGCGGGACAAAGACCGGTATCCGGATCAGCTACGACCGACCGCAGGATGTCGGCGCCGACCGTATCGTGGACGCCGTAGCTGTGTTCAACCTGTACCCGGGGTCTTCGATCGTCGTCGATTTCGGCACCGCGACGGTGTTCGATGCCGTGTCGGGCGAAGGCGAATACCTGGGTGGTGCTATCGCCCCCGGAATCATGCTCGCTGCTGAGGCCCTCTACCAGCGTACGTCGCAATTGCGCAGGGTTGAGCTTCGACCTCCGGAAAAGGCGATCGGCCGGAATACAACTGCCGCGATGCAGTCTGGCCTGCTCTACGGGTACGTGGCACTCGTTGAAGGAATGGTCGCAAGGTTCCAGCGCGAGCTCGGCGTTCCCGGCAGCAACGGGTGTAACGTGGTCGCAACTGGGGGCCTTGCGGAACTGATCGCCCGGGAGACGGACGTCTTCACCGCCGTCAACCCGGATCTCACCCTCGTCGGCCTGAAACTACTCTACGATCTGAACTCGTGACCGGCGGGCAGCGAGAGCACTCGACCGGCCAGGAGGCAGGGATGCCTACGGTCCTCGATGGCAAGCATGTCGTCCTCGGCGTCTGCGGAAGCATCGCCGCGTACAAGTCGGTAGACCTCGCCAGCAAACTGGTCCAGCTCGGGGCGCTGGTCGATGTGGTCATGACCGACGGGGCAACCAGGTTTGTCGGTCCCATTTCCTACCAGGGGATTACGCATCGGCCGGTCGTGACCGACCTGTTCTCGCCATCGTCCGAGCTGAGCATGGACCACGTTGCGCTCGCACAGAAAGCGGACATCGTGCTCATCGCGCCGGCCACCGCAAACGTCGTTGCGAAGCTGGCCTGCGGTCTCGCAGACGACGCTCTTACGGCAACCGTGCTCGCAACAAATGCGCCGATCGCGATCGCGCCGGCGGGCGACGCCAACATGTTTGGGAATCCGGTGACCAAAGCCAACCTGGATACATTGCGCAAACGAGGCGTCCACGTCATCGGGCCGGTCACAGGCCGCCTGGCATCGGGCATGGTTGGCGAAGGGCGCCTGGAAGCCCCGGAACGCATCATCGGTCACGTCCGGATGCTGATCGGGAAGTCGGGGGACCTCGCAGGCGCGAAGGTTGTCGTTTCAGCGGGAGGCACGCAGGAGCCGATAGATCCCGTCCGTTACGTGGGTAACCGCTCGTCCGGCAAGATGGGTTTCGCTATCGCAGAAGCCGCCCGCGACCGCGGCGCCGCGGTGACGCTCATAACGTCGCCCGTTTCGATCGCTGAGCCGGTGGGCGTGAAGCGTGTCGATGTCAGGACGGCTCTGGAGATGCGTGACGCCGTGCTTGCCGCGTCGAAGGATGCAGATCTGCTTGTTATGTCCGCGGCAGTGGCCGATTTCCGCCCCGAGGCGCCGGTGCAGGAAAAGATCAAGCGGCGGGCAGAAGAGCGTCTCGAGCTCAAGCTGGTCCGGAACCCCGACATCATCGCGGAGGCCAGCGGCCGCAGGCTCGTCAAGATCGCGTTCGCGGTCGAAACTTCGAATCTCCTGGAAAATGCGAGGGCAAAGCTCGACAGCAAGAACGTGAGCCTGGTTGTAGCCAATGACGTTACGAAGCCAGGGGTCGGCTTCGGGACAGATACAAACCAAGTGACCATCGTGGCCCCCGACGGAAGCGTCGAGGAGGTCCCGCTGATGGACAAGTTTGGAGTGGCCCAGCGCGTCCTAGATCGTGCGGCTACATTGCTGAAGACGCGAAAGTCCTGAGAAATCGTGTGCTCCCGGCCGATCTCGGCCCCGGGTGGCCGTACCAAATGCCTAACCGACAGGAGACGACATGGAGCTCTACTGGAGACGCGTTCGACGAGGCCTTGACCTCGTCGTCAAGACCGATTCTGGCGAGGAAGTGTCGGTCGGCGGCGTACGCGAGACGAAACGGGGAATCGAGGCGATCGCCAAAACGATGGGCTACGACCCGGGCAGGGCCAGCAAAGACCTCACGACGGTCGAAGACGCGATGCAGTTCGTGGAGAATTTCGAACCCTGGCTCGACTTCTTCGGCGTGCGCATGGAAGTCGACCGGGAGATAAGGCCGACGCAGGAGACCGGCGCCAATTGAAGAAGGTCCCCCCAAGGGTCCTCGAAACTCTCGGTGAATTCGACTCGGCGACGGTGCAGAACGCGGCGATCCTCGTCCGCGGGTACGTGCCCGCCTCAGTCGACTACTCGGGGCCGGCGCTCAAGTGTCTGATTCCGGAACTCGCTCCGGTAGTCGGCTACGCGGTGACCGCGGAACTCACCCCGATCTCAAAGCGCGAGGACCCCGCGGACTGGACCGAGTACTACGATTCGATCGCATATGCCGGCGTCCCTACCGTTGCCGTGCTTAAGGATGTGGACCAGCCTGCGTCCCGTGGCGCTATCATGGGCGATGGCATGGCGTACCGGCATCGGGCACTTGGCTGCATCGGCGTCGTCGTCGACGGCAACGCGCGGGACGTCCCGGGCATCAAGAAGGCCGGGTGTGCCCTGTGGGCCACCGGACGCGTGCCAGGCCATGGTCCGTTCAACCTTGTACGCCATAACGTTCCCGTGGTCGCGGCAGGCCTTTATATCGAGCCCGGAGACATCCTTGTCTGCGATGGCGACGGAGTGACCCGCGTGGCGATCGATATCGCTGCTGATGTCGCGAAGAAGGCGTCGGAAGTACGCAAGAAAGAAGCCGTGCTGCACAGGTATTTTTCCGCTCCTGACTTCGACCTCAAGAAATACGAGGCCTGGAAGCGCCAGCAACGGTAGAGGGACCGGCACCCTCTGGCGTTCGCGCTCGCGCCGGGAGCAAAATACGCCGCTTGATGGCTTCCCCGGAGGTCATCCGCTCAGTTAACCGGCCGCTCTTCTGTCTTAGTCGATCGTATTCGAGAGGAGAAAACGCAGGTATGTACGGCACAGTCGCTCGCATAAGGGTCAAGCCGGGTGGCGAGAAGGCGCTGCTCGCCCTGATGGATGAGTGGAACAAGCAGCGCAAGGGCAAGGTCAAGGGCGCGGTTGCTACCTATGTCTACAGGCTGGACAAGGACCCCAACCAGCTTGTCATGGCGGTCGTCTTCAAGGACAAGAAGTCCTACACCGACAACGCCAACGATCCTGAGCAGGACAAGTGGTACCGCCGGTTCCGCGAGCAGCTTCAGTCGGACCCGGTCTGGGACGACGGGGAGATCGTCGCGACTGGCTAGCGCGCCATCCCCCACCCCTACGCCCCCTCCCTCAGAGGGGAGGGGGTTTGATTGCGCTCGCCCGGACGCAACGCGGGGAGATGGACTGCGCACGACCCAGGCCGTCTACTGAGCCGATAGCTTGTCCGAGCAAAAAATCGAAGGGGAGGACGGACCGGGTGACCCCAATGCCCCCCCCAATGCCCTCTCCCCTTGCGGGAGAGACCTTGTCCTGAGGCCTGTCGAAGGAGACTCTCCGCGTCAGGCGGACTGGGGTGAGGGTGAGCCTGGCCGGTCCTTCACGAATTCGATCTTCGCCGAGAACCCTGATTGTTCGTCCGCGGCTGTCCGGAGTTCGATCGAGGGCGCGCCCGAGGCGGACAGCAGATCGCCCTCCACGGTAGCGATTAGCAGGGTCGCGGACGGCGGGCATAGCAGTTCAAGCCGGGTCAGCGCCTTGCCGAGACTGATACCGGCTTCGGTCTTGGCCTTCCGCACGGCGGCGACCGCGTCGCAGGCGATGCGAAATACGGCGTCGTTCTTCGCCGCGGGCACGCCGGAGAAATCGCCTTTGCCGGGCCATTGCGAAACGTGGATGGACTTGCCGGTTGGGTCCGCGTATGCCCACGACCACACCTCCTCGGTGATCGTCGGCACGAAGGGGGCGAAGAGCCGGAGAAGCACCGAAAGCCCGAGCCGAAGCGTAGCCACCGCGGATGCCCGCCCCTCGGGATCGCTCTCGCTCCTGGCTCGGACCTTAACCAGCTCGATGTAGTTGTCCGCGAACGATTCCCAGAAGAATTTCTCGGTGGCCTCCAGGGCCTGGGTGTAGTCGAAATCGTCGAACGCGGCCGTTGCCTGATCGACCACCTTGCGAAGGTCTGAGAGGAACGCCAGGTCGAGCTCTCGGCTGACGGCGCCGACCGGCGCACTCTGCTGGAGCACATATTTGCCCGCGTTGTAAATCTTGGTGACGAGCCGCCTGCCAACCTTGAAGACCTGTTCGTCGTAAGCCGTATCGGCGCCGAGGCGTGCGCTTCCGGACCAGTAGCGCACGCTGTCTGCACCGAACTGATCGAGCAGGTGCACTGGCGTCACTACATTGCCCTTGCTCTTGCTCATCTTCTTCCGCTCGGGATCGAGGACCCACCCGCTGATCACGATGTTGTGCCACGGCACGTTGTCCTCGTGGAGCATGGCCTTCACGATCGTGTAGAACGCCCATGTCCGGATGATTTCATGCGCCTGCGGCCGGATGTCCATCGGGAACAGCCGATCCATGCGATCGTCTCGTTCGCCGTCACGTGCGCCTATCTGCGGCGTGAGCGAGCTCGTGAACCACGTATCGAACACGTCCGGCTCACCAGTAAAGCCGTTTGGCCTGTCTCGCAGCGATTCATCGAGCCCGGGAGGCGCGGCCGACATCGGATCGATCGGTAGCGCCGCGGCGGGCGCGATGATCGGATGCTCGTATATCCGCTGCCCCTCGCCGTCGAGCGGATACCAGACCGGGAACGGCACTCCAAAGTACCTCTGTCGGCTGATGCACCAGTCGACAGCAAGGTTTTCGGTCCAGTTGATGTACCGCTTGCGCATGAACTCAGGCCTCCATCGGATCCGGAGGCCCATGTCGATCAGATCGTCCTTCTTGTCGAGCAACCGCACGAACCACTGGCGCGTCGTCAGGTATTCGAGCGGGCGCTCTCCCCTTTCGTAGAAGCGCACGCTGTGGGTCACGTCCCTGGGTTCCGATTTCAGCGGCGCGCCACGTCCGGTCGTGCTATTCGGTGGGTCCGCAAGCTGTTCGACCACGATCCTGCGGGCCTGGGCGGGCGTCTTGCCGACGACCGCTGCCAGGTTCCGATTAGCCCTGGGCGGATCCGCGCTCTCCCAGCCCGGCGCGCCGAATGTCCTGGGCATGACGCGGCCATCAAGCCCCAGGATTTGCCTCAATTGAAGTTGGTTCTGACGCCATAGCTGGACATCATTCTGGTCGCCAAACGTGCAGACCATCTCTATCCCGGTCCCCTTTTCGGGATCGACCTGGGCGGACGGGAAGATGGGGACCCGGGCAAAATAGAGGGGTGTAACAGCGTGCTTGCCGAAATAGGGCTGGAAGCGAGGGTCGTTCGGGTTGGCCGCTACGCCCGCGCAGGCCGCGAGGAGCTCGGGCCGGGTGGTCGAAATTACGAAATTGCCGCCGCCCTCCACAGCGAACTCGAGGTCGTGGTATGCGCCCTGCACCATGCGGTCTTCCACCTCTGCCTGAGCGACCGCGGTCTGGAAATCGACGTCCCACATCGTGGGCGACTCGACCTGATAGATATGGCCCTTTTGCCACAAGTCCAGGAAGCTGCGCTGGGCGATGGCTCGCGCCTGCTGCCCGATGGTTGTGTACTCCTCCCGCCAGTCCACGGAAAGCCCCAGCCGTTGGAAAAGCTCTCTGAAGGCGATTTCGTCTTCCGCGGTGACCTGTCCGCACAGCTCGATGAAGTTGCGCCGCGAAACGATCCGCGGTGGTTCGGCGCGCTTCCCGGTGCCAGGCGCCAGCTTCAGGTCGGGTTCGTACGGAAGTTTCGGATCGCACCGGACGTTGAAGACGTTCTGAACGCGTCGCTCGGTGGGCAGCCCGTTATCGTCCCAGCCCATCGGGTAAAAGATGTTGCGGCCGCGCATCCGCTGGTACCGCACCAGGATGTCGGTCTGCGTGTACATGAAGACGTGGCCCATATGGAGCGATCCACTGACCGTGGGAGGCGGGGTATCGACCACGAAGGTCCGGTCGCGGGGCTGCGTTGAATCCCATTTGAAGATTCCGGAGCTTTCCCAGGCCTTGCGCCACCGCGCCTCGGCTTCGACCGCGTCGAAGTTCTTCGGCATGGACGCCGCGTCGATCGGTTCGAACCACTTACCGCCAGATGTCATTCCGGTTCTTCCAATCGCTCCCTGGTCTTGTCGTCCTGAGGAGTCCGCCTGAAGCGAACGCCGAAGGACCTGTTGGTCTGGTCCCCGTGCATTCGCGACCCAGCCCGAGGAGCCCGGTACCAAAACAAAACGGCCCCGTCCCATAGGGACGAGGCCTTACAACCCCGCGGTACCACCCTGCTTCCCCCGTTGCGGTTGAACCCCATCGGGGACGCTCTTGCGCCGTAACGTGGCTCTCCCCGTCCGTCCTTGGGCCCCTCACCCGCCTGTATTGGCACCCTCTCCCCGATCGGATCGGGGCAAGGGATCGGGGCCGTCAGGATGGCCGCTCCAGGGCGACTTCCCGTTCGTGCGGACGCCGGCCTCGCACTGTTCGCCGGTTCGCTCTGTCCGCCGCCTCCGGTACTCCTCCCGTTCGCAGCGTTTGACTTATCGACACGAAGCTAACACGCCACGGTTGGAGCGGTCAAACGTGGCGTGCCCCTCACCCAGACCCTCTCCCCGAAGGATCCGGGCGAGGGACCCAAGTGGCCAGGTCGAAGCGTCGGACCGCGGTGCCTTGCGGGCGTATTGCCCCTTCGACTGGGCG